>NZ_CAWQMW010000111.1:0-133077 GCF_963895965.1 Xenorhabdus sp. PB30.3
AGATAAAATATAAACACAAGTTATATATTTCTTAAATAAAACATTCTTTGGTGATTACACATTCTGACTACTGTGCTTAACTCAATATCAGAAACCAACAACTACATACTTATATAGTATATCCGAAATGCCTCACAACAGTAAGTTCCACCAGCTATCATATATTCCCGCATCCGGCCGGAATAGGCGGTAGCTTTGCATACAAGCGAGTCCATATTATGGAAAGACAGTTTATCGCACATACTTCATCCGGCGAAGAGTTATACTTTAAATCACTTAAAGGAATAGAAAGATTATCGGAACCTTATGAATTTGAGATCGAATTACTGAGTAAAAATAGATTATCTGATCCTATATCTCTTCATAATACTGTACTTACCGTAGAAATAAAAACCCCGTCAAAACAAACAAGATATTTAAGTGGCTATATAGAAAAAATCTCTTATTCGCCATTTTATAAATATGATGACAGGCTTTATTTATATACTGCTACAGTAAGGCCTAAGCTTTCGGAACTAAAAAAGAAATCCGGTTATAGCATCTGGCAGGAAAAAACCGTACCTGAGATTGTCACTACAGTATTACAGGGTGCCGATGTTAATTTTGAAGATAATCTCATAGAAAATTATCGCCCATGGGAATATTGCGTTAAATATAACGAAACTGATTTCGATTTTATTCATCGTCTAATGGCGCATGAAGGTATTTATTATTACTTTAAACATGAGAATGGCAACCACACTATGGTATTAGTCGATATGCCCCAAATGCATTATCCAATGCCGGGGTATGACACGATTAAATATTTCAGTGTCGGTAGCATATTCAAGAAACTGGACCAAGAATATATCTATACTTGGAATATTAGCAGTTCGACTATCCCCAACAGTTTCAGTACTGATGACTACGATTTTCGTAAGCCCCGGGCTAAATTACAGTCTCTCACTCAAACATCGCTCAGTTCTGTTGATAGTACAGAGATATTTATGTGGCCGGGACGCTTTATAAAAGGTGATCAGGGGCAATTTTATGTTCGTATACTTCAACAGGCTTCAGAAGCACAAAGTGAGCTGATTAATGGGGAAGGCAATGTATTGGGAATGGCTCCGGGCCACACTTTCACACTCTCTCTGCCTAATAGTATTAAAGGGGATGATTACAATGATTATCTGATTACCGGGGCACAATATTCATTTTATGAATCCGATTATGGCTCAGTCTTTGAGTATGATAGTGATGACGATGATAGTGATGATGATAATCCTGACAAAAATATTGTTCAGTTTGAAGCTATCCCCTCCAATGTCCATTGGAAACCACAAGCCATCACGCTCTGGCCAAAAGCAACCGGTGTTGAAACTGCGGTCGTAACAGGCCCTAAAAATAAACCGATATGGACTGATAAGTATGGCCGGATAAAAGTGAAATTCCGTTGGGATAAAACAGATAAAAAAGACGATACCAGTTCCTGCTGGATACGTGTAGCAACACGTTGGGCTGGCTGGCGTTACGGCAGTATCAACGTTCCCCGTGTGGGAGAAGAAGTTGTTATCAGTTTTGTCAATGGCGACCCGGATAAACCTTTTGTTATCGGTAGTACTTATAACAATGAAAATATGCCACCGTGGGAACTTCCCAAACATGAAACTCGCAGTGGTGTGATGTCAAATACCAAAAATGGTAAGCATGATCAGGCTAACTATCTTTTTATGGATGATGAACCGGATAAGGAGTTATTTGATCTGCACGCAGAGCGGGATATGAATATCTCCGTTGAAAAAGATAAGACAGTCAAAATTGATGGGAAGCGTACTACGGAAATTAAAAAAGAACAAACAGACACGGTAACAGGTAAAGCGAATTTCACCTACAAAGATAATCGGGATACGACTGTCAACGGCAAAGATACCTTAACGATTGATAAAGGGCAGCAACGAACCATTAAAAAAG
This sequence comes from Xenorhabdus sp. PB30.3, assembly GCF_963895965.1. NCBI lineage: Bacteria > Pseudomonadati > Pseudomonadota > Gammaproteobacteria > Enterobacterales > Morganellaceae > Xenorhabdus > Xenorhabdus sp. PB30.3. The sequence continues at coordinate 1,951 of NZ_CAWQMW010000111.1, forward strand.
GGCGAAACACCGAAATCGATGGTGGAGATACTTACAAACTCACAGGCAATTTAACTGCCAAAATTGATGGAAACTGGACTCAAAATATTACCGGAACAACGCTAATCAACAGCCCTAGTCTCATTACACTCAAAAGTGATACTAATATTGTGATGGATTGCCCAACGTCTATATTTTCTTCCAGTATCGGTAAAATAAGTGCCACAGGATTTAGTATTTCTGCCACGGGTTTTAGTGCATCCACCACTCACACTAGTGTCTCAGCCAATGAGCTTGTTACATCCATCACAGGAATTTCCGTCGGTGTTACTGTAATCAATCTAAGTAAAACAGGCGTAAATATTACAAAAAATGATGTCAATGTAGCCGCAAACGCACTTGCTGTTGCACAATCAAACATCCGACTCATTGCTTCTTCCCTACATTTGTTTGTCTGATAATTTAACAGTCAATACTTCAATGAAAATCATCAAACCACTACGCTTAAGTATGCTTTATCGGCCTTATCGCTGGATGCAGAAAAATCATCTCGGCGTCACTGTTATGGCTCTGGTCGATATGGGATTAGCTCCCCGTCTGCGGCCTGAGCCTGAACTTTGGCAACTGGCAGAAAAAGAACTGAAAACCTGTAATGGTATTATTGACCTTGCCATGCCTAAATCCCTACCCGAATTTCTGGCGACAGGTTATGCCTATACCCATCATCAGACTGATAAAACCGCCTGTAATGTGCGTATTAAAGTTGATCAATTAGAAAAAAAACTGGCTGTTTTTGGTGATCGTTACTGGTTGGGTGATACTTCTTCAAAACCTCAGGCTTTTGAACAAATGCGACTGGACTGGAGCCGGGCTTTTGGAGGGGAAGGTTATGATGATAACCCACACGGCATTGGCTTCACGCCGGAAATACTGGAAAACGGCAATAAAATTCATCGGTTACCTAATATTGAAGCTTTCCATAAGCAGTTGTTATCCCCGGAAGATACCCCTGAACCTGCCAGTTTTTGCCCACTGGATTTTACATGGCCACGCCGGTTTGAACGCATCGGTAAGCAATATGATAAGGAATGGCTGGAAAACGAATTTCCGGGATATGCCCATGATATTGACTGGCGGTTATTTAATGCCGCGCCACAGGATCAGTGGTGGGAGCAACTGCCTGCCCTGCCGGTTAAAGCTGCATGGCGGATTGAGAACATGCACCCCCAAAAACCGGTGCAGGAAGGCCGTCTGCCAGCATGGAATGTGCGCTGTTTTATCAAACGGTTACGTCTTAATGAAGAGATTGACGAAGAAATTGTTATGCGCCAGACAACCGTATGGTTTTTCCCTCATCTGGAGCAAATGCTCCTGATATGGCAAGGAAGTACACGAATAAATGAAGATGATGCAGCCGATGTCTTACAGATGATATCCGCGCTGGAACAACAGGATAGCCCGCTACCCGCCAGTCATTATCTGGAAGTTGCCAGACAGCGCATGGACAAAGAAAAAGGTGTGTTATACACGTTCAGGGAAAAAGATCTTATTCCTGAGGACATTATCGGCCCATGGATAGATACAGAGTCCTCAGTAGAAAGCAGCCCGATACAGGAATCGGTACTTAGGCGTCAAAAGCTCCTCCATGAACAGCAAGCAGCGCGTTTAGCTGAACAGGGTTATGATATCAATACAATGATCCCACCCACTTCTCCGGTCGCAGTACCTTCAACCAATCTCCGACTGGATGAACTACCAGAATTCATGGAAAAAATCGAACAGGAGGCCGATCAAAAAAAAGCCGAAGCCGAGCTGAAACAAACAGAGATAACCGCCAAAGCAAAAGAACAGGGTATCGATACGTATTTATCTCTTCCGGAGAGTAATACCAAAGGCCCGGAAGGAATTTATTCAACACGGGATATATTACGTAAGCAACAGCAGCACACCGGATTGAGCGATCAAGAACTGGCACAAATTGAACAGTCGCTACGTGATACCTATTTTTTGACGGTGCAATCCCAGAGTCCTGCTTTGCGACTGAAGGGTGAGTTATCAGAAATCATCCGCAAAAGGGCACAAAAAATTATGGAGCAAGGTGGTAATTTCAGTGGCATGGATTTTACTGGTGCAGATTTATCCAACATGGATCTACGTGGCGCAAACTTTTCCGGCGCATTATTGGAAAGTGCCTGTTTTAATCACAGCCAACTGGATAAAGCGGATTTCAGCGAAGCAATGCTGGCCAGAGCAGAATTTTGTCATACTTCCTTGTCTGGCGTGAAACTGGATAAAGCGAATCTGGTACTGGCTAAATGTGAGCAGAGTGACTTTTCCAATACCGATTTCAAAGAGGTTCAATTGCAGGAAGCCCTATTTGATCACTGTCAATTCAACCACTCCACATTCACCGATCTTTTACTGAGACAATTCTTTATTACACATTGTGATTTTCACTATTCACAATGGAATAACTGTACACTGACAGAACTGGAATTACCCGCTCTCAGCTTTAATCACGCAACACTGAATAAAGTCATTTTTCTTAAATGTAAACTGGAACAGGCCATTTTTGATGACGCACAATGTGAAAGTTGTTCATGGGTAGAAACGGAAGTCAATCACATCCGGTTCTGTTCAGCAAGCCTGTTGAATTGTGCTTTTGTGATGAACAGTACACTTAATCAGGCTGATTTTACTCAGGCAACACTAACTGAGTGTAATTTGCGTCAGATGCCGTTGGTTCAGGCTCGATTTCATTCCGCTATGCTGAATAACAGCGATTTGAGTGAAGCTGACTGTCGGTCAGCCGATATGCAACATCTGAATGCAACAAAAAGTATTTTCATCAGAACGGATTTTCGGGAGGCTCTGTTGAATAATGCCAGCCTGATGGGTGCTCTGATGCAGAAATGTAGCTTGCATGGTACTGATTTACGCGGCGCGAATTTATTTCGGGCCGATATGTCTCAGTCTGTCATTGATGATTCAACCCAGTTTGAAGGTGCTTATCTGCAAGGTATCAAAACCTTGCCTAAACGCGATAAGGAAGTGATATGAATTCACTGTCAGCAGATGAACTGATCGCGAAAATCAAACAGGGTGACATCATTGAAAAAGTCAGTCTGGCACATATCTCACTAGCCCAGCGGGATTTAACCGACGGAATATTCAAAGAAGTCGATTTCTCCGGTGCTGATTTTTCCCACGCTCAACTGAAAGATACCATTTTTACCGCCTGTCAGTTCAAAGAGGTAACATTTGATTCCGCCCTCTTCGAACAGAGTGTTTTTGAACAGTGCAGTCTGGCGAGTGCCACCTTCGATAAAAGCCACATAACCAACAGCCTGTTTAATCAATGTGATTTAAAGAAAACCCGCTTTACAGAAACAATACAGAACAACTCTCAATTTACCTCAAGTATTCTGCAAGAAGCCGATTTCAATCACAGCGATCTTAAGCGAATTGCCTTTATTGACTCATCGCTTGATCAGGCCCGCATCACTTCCAGCGATCTTTTTCTGGTTACCTTTTTTCGCCAGAATTTACGGAAAACGCACTTTTCTGCCAGTAAATTCACGAAAGCGGTTTTTTTTGAATGTGATCTGCGAGGTCAGGACTATCAACAACAACAATTTCAGGAATGTCAGTTTACCGGTTGTCAGCTTGAAGCCGTGAATTTCAGCCATGCCAGATTAACCAACTGTAACTTCAAAGGAGCGGGTTTACAGGGGGCAGTATTATCCAATGTTAACGCGACCCAATCCCTATTTATCGAAGCGGATTTGACTCGGGCACATTGCAGCAACAGCTTATTTATCCAGTCTATTTTTGTCAGTGCCTGTCTCGAATCCGCTGACTTCAGACAAAGCCAGCTAACACAGGCCATTATGCATAAAGTTCATGCCGTCAATGCCCAGTTTACCGGTGCTGACATGACCTATGCCGATCTTTCCTACGCCAACGTCAGCAACAGTGATTTTCGTACCACGCATTTTATGCGAACACTTTTTCATCGTGCTGAACAGGCTGGGGCATTGTTCTCCGATCGTAATGGCATTCTGGAAAATGATCCTGAACTGTTTGCCGCCGAAGAGTGGGAGCTACAACGCAAGATTTAATCAGGAGAACTAAAATGTCAGAACTTTCTTACGCGTCCTATACACTTTCTTCACCTTTGCTTACGGATGAACCCTCACAACAGGTTGCAGGACAGGTTATTAGCCGCCTTCAGGATGGTAGCTTAATGGTGGAAAGCTACAGCCGGGGATGGCATTGCCGACGGGCTGCCAGTTGCTTACTGACACCTGAACTGGGTGATACCGTATTACTCACAAAAGTAGAGGGGCAACTCTGGGTGCTGGCTATATTAGAACGCCCTGAACAACAACAATCGGCAGAAATCAGCGTACCCGGTGATTTGACTATTGCGCCTCAGGGTAATTTACATTTAAACAGCGAAGGATTGCATATTGATGCCAACGATGGGCAATGCCATATCAAGAAAATGCAATACACGGGTGAATCTCTCTCTGCATGGGTGTCAGTGACCCAATTGATTGGCAATAAACTTGAATCAGTCTGGCAGACCGTCACGCAACTCAGTCACCGCCTGTTTCGTCATACCACACAGACAGAACAAGTACGGGCAGGCCAGTTAGATATACAGGCTGAAAACTACCTGCGCCTGCATGCCCAAAATACCATGATGTCAGCAAAAGCCATTACCAAAATAGATGCTGAACAAATTCATATTGGTTAAGGAGGTATTATGTTTGCCAATACTCAAAGCGGGGGAATGGATCTGGCTACCCCTGATGTCTGCATGACCCCCCCTTTTTCCACACCTATACCGTATCCCAATATGGCTCAGGGACCTACCGGTATTACGAATGCCATGAACATCTTATTTGCAGGAGCACCAGCCCATAATCTGATGACAATCTATCCCATGACTATGGGCGATAACGCCGGCGTTAATACTGGTGTGGCTTCCGGTACGGTGATGGGACCAGCACGGCATACATTAGGGGCGAATACTCTGTTAATCAAAGGCGCTCCCGTGACGCGGCTAACCAGCATGTCAATGCAGAACTCGACCAACTCTGTCGGCTGTCGGATTACGCCAAGCCAAACCAAGGTGCTGATTTTATCAGCCTGATACCCAACTTTTCTTTTATTCCATACTGGCTATACTAAAATTATTAATAATTCATGAAATTTATTACCTTATATTTTGTACTGAAAAAAACAAAATATTTTAATAAAAACCTTGTATTCAATTAGTTGTATTCAATTAACTGTTGGGTGATAACTGCTGGATGGCGAAAAGAATTTTATTAACGTTTCTATTAATCATGGCAGGCTGCTCATCACAGCAGCCAGAAAAATTACCTCCTTACCAATTAGTTTTTAATATTGCACCAAATGTTAATGATTCAGCTCCACTGAAGATTGACGTTATGCTATTGAAATCAAAAGAAGAGTTCATGTCGGCAGACTTTTTTTCGCTTCAGGGCAATGCGAAAGCAGCGCTGGGGGATAAATTAGTCAATGAGGATCGGTTTTTTATCCTCCCTACCGAACATGTCCGTCATCTACTGGAACAGAATCAGCCAGAAATTCATTACATTGGAATTGTTGCCGAATACAGGCAATTAGATGGAAAGAAATGGCGTATTGCTCTTCCGGTATCGGTACCAGCAAAGCCTCCGTTTTATAAATTCTGGCGTTCTGCACCTGACAAGCTACAGGTGTGCATTAAAGTTACTGGCTCTGGTTTAACTCCTGACTTAACTTGTGCTGCATGAACTGAAGAAAATCATGAATAAATCTGAAAAAGTCATTTGGACAGAAGGGATGTTCTTACGCCCTCATCACTTCCAGCAGGCTGAAAGCTATCTGGAAGCCTATGTCCGTGATTGGGGGAAAGCCCAACTGCCTTATTATTGGGGTTTTCTGACTCTCGAACTGAATCAGGAATTTCTCAATCAGGGGAAAATTATGCTTTCCTCTGCGAGCGGTATTTTTCCGGATGGAACTCCATTCAGTTTTGATGGTGCTAACGCACCAGAACCTTTACAACTCTCTGAAAATCAGACCGATATTAATGTCATGCTGGCGCTCCCCCACTTTCGGCGGGGCAGAGAAGAAGTCATTTTCAGTGAGCAGAAAAATTCGCTGGCGCGTTTCATCAGTTTTGAAACCGAAGTCAATGACTTTAATGCCATGTCAGTGGGCAGTGCTGCTTTACAATTCGGCAAAATGCGCCTGCGCCTGATGGCGGAATCTGATTTAACACCAGAATGGACTGCATTGAAGATTGTTCACGTAGTGAATAGAACCAGTGATAATAAAATATATCTTGATCAACAGTTCATCCCTCCCCTGCTCAACTGTTATGCCAGCCCGCAAGTAGCCGGGTTTGTAACCGATATTCAGGGGTTACTGGAACAGCGCCGCCAGCAGATAAGCCAGCGTTTATTACAGCTGGGGCGACATAATGACTCTGAAATCATGGATTTTCTCTTACTGTCCCTTGTAAATCGCTACAGTGGTCAGGTAAACCACGCAAACAATTTATCATTATTGCATCCAGAAAGATTATTCAGCGAATGGCTGCAATTTGCCACTGAACTGGCGACATTCTCCCAAAGTCGTGTTCCTGATGAAAATCTTCCTCTCTATGATCATGACAATCTGACCCTGAGTTTTAATCAGCTTATGTTCCATCTGCGTCAGGGGCTGTCCATCATTCTGGAAGAACACGCTATTCAGTTACCACTCACTGAGTACTCTCATGGCCTGAATATCGCCACACTACCTAATGCCAACATGGTGAATACATTCAGCTTTATTCTGGCTGTCCATGCCGAAACCACTAATGAAACCCTGATGAGCCATTTTCCGGCTCAGATGAAAATTGCCCCTGTCGGGCGTATCCGTGAATTAGTGCAGTTGCAGTTACCCGGTATTGCAATACGGGCTTTGCCATCTGTGCCGAGGCAAATTCCCTGGCACTCAGGGTATGTCTATTTCGAACTAGAAAAAGAGGGCGATTTGTGGAAACAAATGGATAAAGCCGGTGGCTTTGCATTGCATCTGGCGGGTGATTTTCCCGGTTTAAATATGGAGTTTTGGGCTGTCCGTAACCAGCCTAAACAACCTAAATGAAGGTAACGACGCCTATGATGAGACAAGAAGCTCTTCATACTGATCAGATATGGCTTGCTGATGACACCCGTGAGAATCCGTTGGTGGCTGCGGCCAATCCTCTGCTGAATACGATCCCAAAAATCCGGCACACCACCTCCCACCCGGATCCTGCAGATTTACGGCAACATCTGATCGATGAAATACGACGCTTTGAAGTCGCATGTCAACAGGTAAACCAACCCTATGAAGTTATTATCGGGGCGCGTTACTGTTTGTGCACCGCCTTAGACGAAGCGGCCGCCCTGACTCCATGGGGAAGTCGTAGTGTCTGGTCAGGTAGTGGATTATTGGTCACGTTTCATAATGAAACCTGGGGTGGTGAAAAATTCTTTCAGCTTCTGGCTAAACTATCACAAAACCCCAAAGAGAATTTATTTCTGCTGGAATTGATTAATTTTTGTCTCCAGCTCGGGTTTGAAGGGCGATACCGCATCATGGATAACGGTCGTTCTCAGCTGGAAACACTAAAACAACGTCTGTACCAGTTGATCCATTCAATCCGAGGCAATTATCCGGCCGAGCTGTCACCTAATTTGCAGTTGCTCAAAAAACCCAATAAAGCCTGGAAACCTTTCTTACCCATGTGGGTTTGTCTGCTATTTCTGTGTTTTTTGGGCTGTATCCTGTATATCAGCCTGAACTGGCAACTGGGTAATATCACTACCCCGGTTTTATCCTCTATCTACCAGACCAGTCTGCCCAATGTGCCCGACAGAAAAATATCATCGCCACCACCTCCTGCACCAGTAAAAAAGGAAAAACCGAATCTTAGAAGCCGATTGCAAGCTGAAATATCTGCCGGAATGTTAACCGTATCCGTGAATGATAAGAATGTGATTACACTGGAGGGTGATGGTGTATTCAGATCTGGTTCATCTCGCATCAAGAAAAACTATTTATATGTTATCAAACGTATTGCAGAAGAGATGAATCATTACAAAGGTGAAATTCTGGTGGTCGGATATACCGACAATGTACCCATTTATTCATCATCTTTTTCCTCTAATTACGCGTTATCGCTGGCCAGAGCCAAATCTGTCCAAAAAGAACTCCAGCGCTATCTGGAGCAGCCGGGACGCGTCAAAACAGAGGGAAAAGGTGCAAGCGATCCTCTGGTACCCAATAACACCCCCGCTAACCGGGCTAAAAACAGACGAGTAGAAATCACGCTGTTAGTTTCTCCTGATGCTCAAATAAAGTGAGGAAACTAAGATGTTGAATGTGCTCCTTTCTATTATCACCAGCAGACTGACATGGAGTTTTATCGGAATAACGATACTTGCTTGCATTATCGGTTTCTGGGGGCCCATTATTTCTGTTGGTGATGTTGTACCATTTAAATCATTTACAATACGGGTAGCCACCATTGCCTTCCTTTACTTTTTTTGGGTTATTAGTTTACTCATCCCTCACTTATACCGGACTTGGCTGAATAAAAAACTGGCTAATCAGCTGAATATTATCAAAGGCAGCGAATCCGAAAAGACGCAGGAAAAACAACAAAATGAACAGCACCTGTCCCTGTCAGAACGTTTTTCTGATGCTGTAAAATTATTGAGAAAGGCTTATTTTTCCGGCCTGAATGGTAAAAATAAACCCACCCTGAGAGGTTTTTTCAGCCGCCAGTACCTGTACCAATTACCCTGGTATCTGGTCATCGGGGCACCGGGTTCAGGTAAAACAACTGCGCTGTCGAATTCCGGCCTGAATTTTCCACTATTAGATTATTTCGGCAGAGCTGCCCTGCACAGCATGCAGGATAGTAATAGCTGTAACTGGTGGTTCACGACTAATGCCGTTCTGCTGGATACCGCCGGGCGCTATACGATTCAGGATAACACTGTCCAAAAATCCAATTTCAGGGAATGGAAAACATTTATTAAGCTGTTGAAGAAATACCGCACACGTCAGCCTATTAATGGAGTTATCCTGACCCTCAGTGTGGAGGATCTGCTGAATCCATCGACAGAAGCCCGTGATAACCACGCCTATATGCTGCGCAGGCGCTTATCGGAATTACATGAAAAATTTAAGACTCAGTTTCCGGTTTATCTTTTTATTACTAAAACCGACTTGTTAAAAGGCTTCACTGCCTATTTTACGCACCTTGATAAAGCATCACGCGAACAAATCTGGGGGCTGACCTTTCCACAAAACAACAAAGTGGACTGGAACATCAACGCTGCCTTTGACGAACAATACCGTCAGTTACAACGGCGGCTGGATGCTGAATTACCCTATATTCTGCTGAATGAATCCAATCCACAGCAGTCTGCTGAAAGTTACCTGTTTCCCCAGGAGTTTGCTGCCCTGCATCCGTATATTGCCCAGTATCTTGAGATAATTTTCGCCCGATCCGGATTTGAAGCTCCCAGTTATCCCAGAGGGCTTTATTTCACCAGCGGTAAACAGGAAGGAATTCCGTTTGATTCTGTGATGGAAAAATTTAATCAAAATGTCCAGTTACCGACTGATAACAATAGTATTTCGATGTCATGGGGCAATGGTGAAGATAAAGGGATGCACTATCCCTCTCAGGCCCAGCAGCCGTACTTTCTGAAAAACTTACTGGAAGGCATTTTTCAGGAAGCCGGGCTTGCCAGTTATAACCGTTGGTGGATATACAAGAATCGGCTGGTTAACTGGTTAGGTTATATGACACTGATAGCGATCCTGATCGCGGTAACCACCTTATTTCTGACCAGTTATCACAATAATGAAAATTATCTTGCTGAAATTCAGGCAAAAATGCCGTCTATTACGAAACTGGGTGATGAGTTAAAGCAAAACACGAATAATGCTAATGAAGCAAATAATATCTATAACTTATTACCGATGTTGAACACGCTGGCCAATCTGGCCCAAAGTCAGCATTTTTCGCTGGACGATCCGCCGATATCTTATCGCATGGGCTTGTACACGGGTGAACTGGTCAACGATGCCGGACATGACCTGTATACGAAAGCACTACAATCATTACTGCTGCCACATGTAGCAAGGCTTATCACCGATCAGCTAAAACAGGTCAGTAATAATGATATCGATAAAACATATAGTGCATTAAAGGCATATCAGATGTTATATCAACCCGACCATTATGACGGTAAGTTCCTGCGTAACTGGGTAATGCAGTATCTGGAGGCACAATTAGCACCCGATACTCCTGAGATACAATTCAAACAGCTGGACTGGCACCTCGGCCAGCTACTGGATAATCAGCCGGTTACATCACCCTATGTCTTTGATAGCTCACTGGTTGAAAGCAGGCAGGCGTTCATCAGCAGTACGCCTCTCGCAGTACGAACCTACGCCAGACTACAAAGCGCTCTGCTGAACAATCCCGATTTAGAACCGGTCAATTTAGTTACCCTTGCCGGTCCACAGGCTGATCTGGCTTTTTCTCATATCAGTAATGAACCAATAACCAGTGGAGTTCCTGGGCTGTTTACGCCAGCGGGTTATCAGAAAATCATCAAAGATATGGAACCGTTGATTGCCGGTTCCTATATACAAGATAGCTGGGTGCTGGGTTCTTACGCCAAAAAACAGCCAGTTAAACTAGTTGAGCAATCTGTCCGGCAAATTTATGTTAATGACTATATTTATCAATGGGATAAATTTCTGGGTGATATTCGTTTAAACCATATTGATGATTTAACGCAGCGGGCTAACACTGCGCGCTTACTTTCATCTTCGGTTTCACCCCTGCGTCTTCTTCTGATCAATATCAGTAAAAATCTAACCCTGAATGATCCGCTCAATAGCCTGATGAATAAAGGCAAGAATATTGCGAAACTGGGTAGCTTAAGCAGCAAGACCAGTAATTTGGCTAATAAAGCCAATAGGTTAGCTAACCTGGCTCCCCAACAGATGATATTACAGAATAACGGGCAACCCTCACCGGAAAATATGTTAGAGGCACATTTTGCGCAAATTACCGATTTGGCGAAAAATCCGGACGGAAAAAACCCGCAAATACCTTTCGATGATATATTGAAAAAAATTAGTGAATTATACCAATACCTGACTTCAGTACAGAATGCCGTGAATACCGGTTCAACGTTTCCACCCAATAATATTATCACTCAACTACAGACCGCATCAGAGCGACTGCCTATGCCGTTCAGGGATATGATCACCTCACTGGCAATCGGTGCCAGCAGTGATGCACAAATCAGCGATATGAGAAGTGTCGGTAAACAGCTCAGCTCTGAAATCGGCGGGTTTTGCAATCAGGCCATCACAAATCGTTATCCGCTGGTAGCTACGGCACATGTCGATATTAAACCAGATGATATGGCTCGCATGTTTGCCCCCGAAAAAGGGATGATGGACAGTTTTTACAAAAAGAACTTAGAGGGAAAAGTCGATACATCCCAGCCCCAATGGCGCTTTATGCCGGGTGTGGATGGCAAACCGCTGCCGGGAGGAGCAAGATTACTCCGGCCTTTCCAACAGGCTAAGATCATCAGTGATACATTCTTTGGGAACGGCACTCCTACACCGTCATTTACTGTCATGGTTCAGCCGATAAGTATGGGTAACCAAATATTGAGCATGGTTCTGAATGTCGGAGGGCAGCAGTTGCAATACAGCCACGGCCCTCAGGTTCCACAACTCATCAACTGGCCGGGGTCTACCGGAGTTAATCAGGCCAGTATTCAACTGAACTTAGCTGATGGTACAACAGCGACCTTATCCGCTTCCGGCCCCTGGGCGCTGAACCGATTGCTGGATAAAGCAAAACAAGTCTCGCATAGCAGTTCTGCCCATCATGATGATTCAGCTCTACAGGCCACATTTAATATTCAAGGTCACACTGTCGTACTGGGATTTACACCAAACAGTATTTTCAGTCCGTTTAAACTGCCTGCATTCTCCTGTCCGAATATGAAGAGCATATAAACGCCATGAGCCATGAAAACAGTACGAATATCGATGCGTTACTTGCGCCAATAAGCAGCAAGTTCCCTTGCGGAGAGAATCTCGAATACGATGATGATTTTCTGCTATTAGAACAAAGTCTCGTTGGCAAAACAGAACAGCAGTTCGGTGATTTCCTGATCCCGGCCGAACCCCCTAACTGGCTGGAAGTAGAAAAACAGGCCACAAACCTACTGCTGTCCCGGACTAAAGACCTGCGTATTATTATCGCCCTGATGCATGCATGGGTAGAAGCGCGTGGATTATCCGGTTATGCCGATGGTCTGGCTCTCCTTAAACAGATGTTGGAACGCTATTGGGATGAAGTGTGGCCAAAACTGGAATTTGATGGTGAATACGATCCTTTATTCCGTCTCAATACGCTGGCAGATATCGAAGACGGCTCTCCGCTGACTCTGAAAGTACAGAATTCGATTCTACTGAAAAATGTTTTGCAGGAATTATCATTCCGTGATGTTTACTCACTGCTCGACGGGTCAATAACCGAAATTAGTGGCTATACAGGAGGACGTACACGTTTATTAAAGGAGTTAAAACAAGAATCGAGCAGCCCGGAAATATCTATACTGGTAGTTATTCGTGATCACGTCACAGCCCTGACTGAACTGATTCACCGGCATTTATCCGCCAGCCATTCACCTGAATTTTCTCTGCTGTTAAAACACCTGAATACGGTGATTGAGTTCAGTCTGTTAAAACCACCAGCCTCAGCAGAAGCTCCTATGACTGATAGCGATAAAGCCGCTTCTGAGTCTGAACCAGTGAGTAAACCGGCATCCACTTCAGTAAAAAATACGGTAATCCCCGAACCATCAGCTGACTTATCCTCATTCGACTGGTATGAAGTGGAAGCTCATAATCGCGAAGAAGTACGTATGTTGTTGGAAAAAGTGAAGCTTTATTTCATCACACATGAACCGAGCCACCCCGCTCCGATGATGATTGACCGCATTCAACAGCTGATTGATCGTAATTTTATCGACATTATTTCTAATCTTGCACCAGAAGGATTACATCAGCTCGCCATCATTTTTGGCTATGCTGATAATTCCGGTACAGATACAGACCAAGATGATACCCACTAACCGCTTATAACCTCTTATTCAGAGATTCAACGCATTATTCACTCTCCCCTTAATCTATCTAGCCAGTATTGGAGAATTTGTCATGAAATCCAGCGGACAAAAATTTATAGCTCGAAATCGCGCTCCCCGTGTCCAGATTGAATACGATGTCGAGCTTTATGGCTCAGAAAAAGTGGTTCAACTGCCGTTTGTCATGGGGGTTATGGCTGATTTGGCAGGGAAATCCACAGAAGCCCAGCCAGAAATTACTGATCGGAAATTTCTGGAAATCGATGTTGATAACTTTGACGAACGCATGAAGTCAATAAAACCCCGGGCTGCCTTTCAGGTTGATAACACCCTGACAGGTGATGGCAAACTGAATGTTGAACTGGTTTTTGAAAGAATGGAGGATTTTCAGCCAGATGCTATCGCTAAAAAGGTAGAGCCTTTGGCTAATCTGTTGGAAGCACGTACCCAACTGGCGAACCTGCTGTCTTATATGGATGGCAAAACTGGTGCAGAACAACTGATTGCCGAAATACTGCAAAACCCAGCCCTGTTGAAATCACTGGCGGAAGCGCCAAAACCTGAAGACAGCATTTCATCTGAAGACAACACGCCAGGATCAGATGAAAGCGCTGAAAATAAGGAGTAATTGATGAGCACGACCGAACAAGAAACCTTGTCTCAACAAGAGCAGACGCTAAAAGAGTACACGGCTGATGAGTTAAGTGTATTGCTCGGTAAGGAATTCCGCCCGCAAAGTGATCAGACCCGTAGTGCCGTTGAAAATGCGGTCAAAACACTGGCGCAGCAGGCACTGGAAAATACAGTGACGCTCTCTGGTGATACCTATCGTACCATCCAGTCACTGATTGCCGAAATTGATACCAAAATCTCACAGCAAATGAACCATATCCTGCACCATGATGAGTTTCAGACACTCGAAGGCGCATGGCGGGGTCTGCATTATCTGATTAATAACACGGAAACGGATGAAATGCTGAAAATCCGTGTGATGTGTCTGTCCAAAAAAGAACTCCGTAACACCTTAAAACGCTTTAAGGGTATCAGCTGGGATCAAAGCCCACTGTTTAAGAAAATCTATGAAGCGGAATATGGCCAGTTTGGTGGTGAACCTTTCGGCTGTCTGGTGGGAGATTACTATTTTGACCACACCGCACCGGACGTTGAACTATTGCGCCAAATATCGCAAATCAGCGCCTCAGCACACTGCCCGTTTATTGCCGGAGCCGCACCCAGTGTGATGCAGATGAGCTCCTGGCAGGAGCTGGCTAATCCACGCGATCTCACCAAAATCTTCCAGAATACGGAATACGCCCCCTGGCGGAGTTTACGTGAATCAGAAGACGTCCGTTACATCGGATTAGCATTACCGCGTTTTCTGTCCCGTTTACCTTATGGTGCTCTGACAAATCCCGTTGATAACTTCAATTTTGAAGAGAATACCGATGGGCCTACCCACGAAAATTATACCTGGGCGAATGCAGCTTATGCGATGGCCGTTAATATCAACCGCTCATTTAAACTGTATGGCTGGTGTACCTCTATCCGTGGCGTAGAATCCGGCGGTATTGTGGAAAATCTGCCTTGTTATACTTTCCCCTCTGATGACGGCGGCGTGGATATGAAATGCCCCACCGAAATTGCCATCAGTGACCGCCGTGAGGCTGAATTAGCCAAAAATGGCTTTATTCCGCTCCTGCACCGTAAAAACACCGATATGGCTGCCTTTATTGGTGCCCAGTCACTACAAAAACCCTCGGAATATTATGATCCTGATGCAACAGCGAATGCCAACCTTTCGGCTCGCCTGCCCTATTTGTTTGCTTGCTGCCGCTTTGCCCATTATCTGAAATGTATCGTCCGTGACAAGATCGGGACATTTCAGGAGCGCAGTGATATGGAACGCTGGCTGAATGAGTGGATCACAAATTATGTCGATGGTGACCCAGTCAATTCAACACCGTTCACTAAAGCCAAGAAACCACTGGCAGCCGCAGAAGTTCAGGTCGAAGAGATTGAGAGCAACCCGGGATACTATCAGGCTAAATTTTTCCTGCGGCCTCACTATCAATTAGAAGGCCTGACAGTTTCTCTACGCCTGGTTTCAAAATTACCCTCACTAAAAGGAGCATGATACTAATCACTTATTTTTCAACACAAAACCCAATATCACTATTTTAGTTATCTTTCTGTAGCAGTACCCCCTCCCTCTATATGTGTATCCCAATAAACATCGATGGGATGCCAATGTTACATACAACTCCTTCATTAAACTTTAATTAAGATTAAGGCGAAAAATTATGTCTACTCTTCCAACGCCCGATGCGTATATTTTCTTCACTGATATTAAAGGCGAATCTGGTGATGAAAAACATAA
Organism: Xenorhabdus sp. PB30.3; assembly: GCF_963895965.1. Taxonomy (NCBI): domain Bacteria; kingdom Pseudomonadati; phylum Pseudomonadota; class Gammaproteobacteria; order Enterobacterales; family Morganellaceae; genus Xenorhabdus; species Xenorhabdus sp. PB30.3. The sequence continues at coordinate 17,560 of NZ_CAWQMW010000111.1, forward strand.
AGACTGGACAGCTGTCCATTCCTTTAAAATAGATGTGATTAACAACATCAATAAATCTAATCAAGGGACTGGTTTGGGTGGAGGCATCGTTGAAGTCAGCAATCTCCATTTAAATCTTCTGTTTGATAAATCAGCTATCACTTTGCGCAAATATGTTGTTTCAGGGAAACATATTAAGGAAGTTAAACTCCATGTTCGCCGGCAAGGTGGCTCACAAGAATCCTGGTATGAGCTGACCCTGACACAAGCTATGGTTGCAGACGCCAGACTTGTATACGGAGATAGCAACTTCTATTGTGACGTTCAGCTTGCCTTCCAAAAACATAAAGAAAGCTACTTCCCACAAGACTTCCAGGGTAAAAAAGGTGCTGAAGTTACCTATACCTGGGATTCCTACACTAATAAACTGGAATAATACACCGTGGATTTTACTGATAACCTCCTTGAAACAAGGAGGTTATCCTCATCCACATTATCCTTATCAACAATAAGGATCCACGCTTATGCGATTCACCATTGTTAAAAACAACAGTACAAGCCAGCCAACACAACTGAGTTATGAATTCTCTCCTCCGGGGGGAACTATCGGCCACTGTAAAGATAATAGTTGGATTTTACCTGATGCTGAGCAGGGCATTGCCCGTGTTCAGGCTATTGTATCCATCAATACAGATGGCAAATGTCGGATCACCAATCTGGGTTCTGCAACTGAGCTTTTGCTGAATACAATCCCTGTGGCTCCGAATCGTCAGGTTGAAATCCGCGATGGTGACGTACTGAATATTGGCAGTTATCAGATTCAGGTCATTGATCCCTACCAAAATGCACAATTACAAACTGATATTTCTGCTACCAGTGTATCCTCTGAATCGGATACGCAGGGTATTCCCAGTGAAGTCTGGGATGGCCTTGAAAAAATTTTTACGATCCCTGATACTCCGACATCCTCTGACAAGCATCAGGCATCATCGGATGGAAATGACCATAACCCGCTGTTTCCCTCCAGCCAACAAGAAAACGATGAACGTAATCCCATTGATCCATTAGCAAAAATCAAAACAACTGCTGATCTGGATACCTTACAGCTACGAGCGAAAGATCCCGTGACTATGTTCAATTCAGATCCCCTCTTCCGGCAGGAAGATATTCTTAATGATAATACGCCAACAACCTTATTCCAGAATGATAAAGAATATGATTTTGAGCACAATGATAAGGAAGGTGAAATTGATCCACTGGCGTTATTTTCTGACCAGAATGTTAAACAAAAACAAAATACTAAAAATCAAGACCCTCTGGATTTGATGTTAGGCACTGCCGCGCCACTAACATCTCCTGATCATCCCAAAATTGCCGAACCTAAATCGGCTTCTGTCACACAATCTGCATCTGATCATAATACCCAATCAGAAGCTCAACTCTCTCCTTTACCTCCGCTCTTCACAACAGAAGAGCTATCCAGAGAAATAAACCAAGATTTAGTCACAAACCAGTTCAGCACAGAAACAGAAGAAACAATGGGAGAAGATACCGTCTTTAACCCACCTAATAAGCAGACTGACCAGAGTCATCAGCCTTATATTGATCAGCAGATTAAGCAACTTAGCACACCACCACATATCAGTAATGATGACCCTATTTATGAACGGCTGAATATCGATCCCATCAGCTATAAATCCGATGAACATGTGACAGAGGGTGTCAAGCTGGAAGGAAAATTACTGGCAGCCCTACTAGAAGGTATGGGACTCAAAAATCTTCGACAGCCACAGTTTGATGAACACCGTATGTATCAGTTAGGCCAGCTTATCAGCCAGTTATCTCAGGGGCTTGTTGCATTAAATACTTCACGTACCCTACTGAAACGGGAAGCCGAAGCCGAAATAACCCAAATGTTATCAGATACCAATAATCCCTTTAAATTATTACCTTCTGGTCAATCAGTACTGGTTCAGATGTTTGGTGATCATATGCCGGGATTTATGTCTATTGAGCAGGCAACCCGCGATATTTTAATCGAATTACAAGCGCACCAACTGGGAATGATTGCCGGAATGCGAGCCATTACGGTAGATATCCTGCAACTTTTCCACCCCACTATTCTTGAGCAAAAAGCACGGGACGAAGGCGGCATGCCACGTTTGTCATTATCATCAACCTACAAAGCATCTTTATGGGAGTTTCTGACTAAGCATTATCAAAAAACAGCCAGTGAATTTGAGCACAACTCCGGCCTGTTTGGTAAGAACTTCCTGCTAGCTTATGAAAACGAAGTCAATAACTATAAAAATTCCCAGAAAAAAATAAAAAAACAGACCGGATAAAACCATCAACTCCTCAGATACAAATACCCCATGAATTTCAGCTTATGACCTGAAAGACAGCGGGAACAAACCTTTCAGCATATCAACTCTATTGCCCATAGTTATCTATTATCACGACTAACTATCATCACTGCTAATAATTAATAGGCTCCCCATGAATAACGATACGACTTTGATACATGGTAGTTATCATCGTCCGGGTAATACCAGACACATCACTGCCAGAGACAAAATGCAGCCTTCCCTGCTGGACAGGCTCACCGATAATGAACCCGATAAGAAAAAAGAGGCAACCAGTAATCATCTGATATCACATAATATATTACGCCAGAATCTTCTACGGGATTTACAGTGGTTACTCAATAGTATCAACGGCGAATCCGAACAGAACCTTTCCCCTTTCCCTGAAATCCGTCGCTCCGTCTACAACTTTGGCCTGGAGCCTCTGGCCGGTAAGCTCATGTCTGAAATCGAATGGGAGGATATCCAGCATAAGATCACTAAAGCGATACATATCTTTGAACCCCGCATTATTCCTGACGGTCTTGAAGTTAATTGTGTTTCGGATACCCACTCACTGACTTTGTACAACAGATTATCCATCGAGATAAGAGGGTTTTTATGGTGTGTTCCCTGGCCGCTTGAGTTCCTGTTTCACAGTGATATTGATTTAGAAAATGGCTATTTCACTATTAAAGAAGCTGGGTAAGCCGGCAAAAAACAGGAGAATACATTTTGGATAGCAAACTGCTTGAATACTACAATCGTGAACTGATTTATTTACGTGAGATGGGCAAAGAATTTGCCGAGCGTTATCCGAAAGTCGCCAACCGGTTGGGGATGCATGGCATTGATGTGACTGACCCTTACGTTGAAAGGCTGATGGAGGGTTTCGCTTTTCTGACCTCCCGCATTCAGCTAAAAATGGATGCAGAGTTCCCGAACTTTTCCCAACAATTACTGGAGATGCTGTGCCCCAATTATCTGGCTCCCACACCGTCAATGTCTATTGCCGAACTCCAGCCCGATACCAGTAAAGGGGATATCAGCCACGGATTTTTAGTACCACGCGGGACTATCATGCATTGTCAGTCACTGAAAAAAGACGGTATTACACTTCAGTACAGCACGGCACAGGATGTTATTCTGCAACCCCTGCACTTGCAAAAAGTTGAATTGGGAAAAATTCCGGCCAATATTCCTCTGGCATCTTTAAATCTTCATCAGTGCGGTGCAGTGAGTGCGTTACGTATTCATCTCACCTGCAAAGGAAAATTCTTCCTCAGTGAGCTGGAACTCAATAAACTGATCTTTTTTCTTTCCGGACCAGATATTCAGGCTCAGCAATTGCAGGAACTGTTGATGGAACATTGTGTCGGAATGATCTGTCAGACTCTCGGTGATACCCCCCAGTATCAGGTATTACCTGATATCTCCCCGCATCACGAAGGGTTTGATGATGAACAGTCATTATTACCCAATGATCCACGCACATTCAGCGGTTATCGACAGCTGCATGAGTATTTTGCTTTTCCGGCTCGTTTTCAGTTCTTCAGTATTAGCGGCATGCAATCTTTGCTGGAAGAGACTAAAAAAGAGAGTGAGTTTGAACTGATCCTACTTTTGGACAAAATTGATGAGGATTTAGAGCATCTGGTTGATGCCTCTTACTTAGCCCTGAACAGTACTCCTGTCATTAACCTGTTCCCTAAACTGACTGAACGGGTCACGCTAAAAGAGAGTACTAATGAGTACCATTTAGTGGTTGATAATACCCGACCTCTGGATTACGAAATTTTTTCCGTACAACGCCTGCACGGTGCAGATATCAAGCGACGGGAAACTCAGATCTTCCGACCTTTCTGGTCAACATTCAGTGATGATAAAGGAAATTATGGCGCCTATTTTTCCCTTCGTCGTGATCCCCGGATTCTGTCTGAGCACTCCCTGCATTATGGAACCCGAACCAGCTACCTCGGTACGGAATCATTTGTTTCCATTGTTGATGAACAACACTCACCCTGGCCGAATGAACTCAAATTTCTGACTGCGGATGTGATGTGCACCAACCGTGATTTATCTGCGATGTTGCGGCAACAGGATATCGACAGTTTTGTCATGCTTGATTCCATTCCAATCAACCAGATTGTATTTCTTAAAAGGCCGACCATACCACATCCGGCTCTGGCACAGGGTTCAGCTTCCTGGAAATTAATCAGTCAGTTACAGCTCAATTACCTGAATTTCATGGATAAGGATGATGAACAAGGCACTCAGGCATTACGGCAATTGCTGAGTCTTTATGCCAATCTTTCAGAACCAGCCACCGCCCGTCAGATTAATGGTATTCGTCATTGTTCACTGAAGACAATTCATCGCAGAGTACCGGAGCCCGGGCCCATTGTTTTTGCCCGTGGTGTCGGAATTGAGCTGGAAGTCGATGAGCAGGAGTTTGCCGGAACCAGCCCTTGGTTACTGGGTAGTGTTCTGGAACGACTCTTCTCTCATTTAGTTACCATGAACTCCTTCACTGAAATGACTCTCTATAGCCAGCAACGCGGCAAAATCGGTTACTGGCCGGCCCGAATGGGGAAAAAACAGCTGTTATAATGGGGGAAATGACGATGAGTGAAACAGGTGCCGTTGCCATTCACAGCATAAGCCGTCTGCCTGATAATTTCTGGCAAGAACTCACCCAGACGCCGTGGCAGTTCGATCTGTTCCAGACCCTGCGGCGGATAGATGCGCAGTCCGGGGAATATTATATGCTGGGTTCATCCCCATTACCGCGATACGACCTACTGCGGTTAGGGCAAAAGGCATCAATGATATTCGCCCCTTCTACTATTTCTGAAGCAAAACAACGGAAAAACTCAAAACAGTATGATGTACTGATTTACAGTTTTGGTTTATTCGGGCCAAACGGACCACTACCGACTCATATTACCGAATATATCTATGCCCGACAGTATAACTACCAGGATCCGACGCTGACAGCGTTTGCTAATTTATTTCACAATAGGTTAATCCAATTATTTTATCGGGCCTGGGCGAATGCGCAGTCTACAGTATCGCTGGATCGTCAGGATAATCAGCGTTTCTGCCATTATCTCGCCTGTCTGGTTGGTATGGGTTTACCTGCCCAGAAAAACGCAGATTCTATTAATGAACATGCCCGCTATTTATTATCAGGCCATTTGTCCCGTCAGGGGCATGGTGCAGAAGGGCTGGAAAAAATACTGTTCACCTACTTCAATATTCCGTTAAAGATTAAACAAAATATTCCGCAATGGCTGGAAGTTGAGATTCAGGATCAGGCCCGGTTAAAAGCCGGACGTAACATGCCACGTTTAGGACAGTCAGCCTTTTTAGGGACTGCGTTATATGATGTCCAGTATAAATTCCGCATCGAACTTGGCCCGCTGACAATATCAGAATATGAAGACTTCCTGCCAAACCAGCCAAAGTCACAACAATTACGTGACTGGGTACGTCAATATCTTGGGATTGAGTATGCATGGGATATCCAGCTGGCACTTCATCGTACAGATATACAGGGTATCCATCTGTCAGAGCCGGTAAAATTAGGGCTAAGCAGTTGGCTTGGGAAGATGGAACAGAAAATCCATCGTGATGATTTAATCTACAATCCCTAGTTTTGCCCGCATGCTCCCGATCGGCATACCCCTTCCTGCCTTTCGTGATTTAATAACGGGTTGTTATCTAACCACTCATTATTACTTACGTACCTAAACATTATCAACGACAACATCACGGATTACATGCTATGTCAGAAATCAGCCGTTCCGTACTTTTTGGTAAGCTCAACCCGACCCTGTTCACATCATTAGAAGGTGCCACTGCTTTCTGTAAGTTACGTGGTAACCCTTATGTTGAACTGGTTCATTGGCTACACCAAATCATGCAACAACAAAACAGTGATTTACAGAAACTTATCCACCATTTAGGGTTGGATGAATCTGCATTGACCAAAGATATTGTTGCTGCACTGGATCGCCTGCCCCGTGGTGCCAGTGCCATTTCTGATCTCTCAGAACATATTGACAATGCCGTAGAGCGAGCCTGGGTTTACGGTTCACTAAAGTTTGGTGTTGCTCAGATCCGTAGTTCGCATTTACTGATAGGCATATTAAAAACTTTCAATCTTCGCAATGCACTAAAAGCAATTTCTCCTCTGTTTGATCATATCAATGCCGATACCCTAATCGATAATTTCAACAATATATTTGATGGCAGTGATGAGGCTCAGGAAAGCATAATATCATCAACCGAAACTCAGGGAGCGGCCCCACAGGCTGCAACAGGCTCAGCTTTGCAACAATACGGACAGGAGTTAACAGCCCGGGCCCGTAATGGTGAAATTGACCCTGTATCAGGACGCGATGAAGAAATCCGCCAGATTATCGATATTCTGATGCGCCGTCGACAAAACAACCCATTACTGACAGGTGAGGCTGGCGTTGGTAAGACTGCGGTCATTGAAGGTCTGGCTTTGAGAATTGTGGCTGGCGAAGTTCCTCCCCCGCTGAAGAATGTTCAGCTTTGGCTGCTGGATATCGGTATGTTACAGGCCGGTGCGGGAATTAAAGGAGAATTTGAATCCCGTCTGCGGAAAGTCATTGAAGAAGTCCAGTCCAGCCCGACGCCCATCATTTTGTTTATCGATGAAATTCACACTCTGATTGGAGCGGGAGGACAACAAGGTACAGGCGATGCCGCTAACTTATTAAAACCAGCACTAGCACGGGGGCAATTGCGGACACTGGGCGCTACAACCTGGTCAGAATATAAAAAATATATTGAAAAAGATCCGGCCCTGACCCGCCGTTTTCAGGTTGTTCAGGTACATGAACCTGATGAAACCAAAGCTCTGATAATGCTGCGTAGTCTGGTCAATACGCTGGAAAAACACCATCGTATTCTTTTACTGGATGAAGCGGTTGATGCAGCAGTACACCTCTCCCATCGCTATATTCCTGCCCGTCAGTTACCGGATAAAGCCATCGCATTACTGGATACCGCCTGTGCCAGAGTTGCAGTCAGCCAGCATGCAGAACCTCCGCAGCTGGAAAACTGCCGCCATAAGATAGAATCGTTGAATGTTGAACTGGGAATAGTGGAACGGGAATCCAAAGTTGGTCTGGGCGATCCTCAGCGGGCAGAAAATATTCTCAGCCAGTTGGCAACGCTGGCAGAGCAACAAGAGCAGCTAGAAGCGCGCTGGCAACAGGAATTGTTGCTGACAGACAAAATTATTCAGCTACGTCTTCAGTTACATGAAGAACAAGCCGATGAAGAACAAAACAATAATGATAAAATTACTCTTCATACGGAGCTGGCTGAGCTGCAACAACAACTGGAAATGTTACAGGGTGAAGAACCTCTTATCTTTGCCGCAGTAGACAGTAATGTAGTTTCCGCTGTTGTCTCAGACTGGACTGGCATTCCTTTAAGCCGAATGATGAAAGATGAAATTGAGGCTGTATTACAATTAGCCGATACCCTTAACCAGCGTGTCATTGGTCAGTATCATGCGTTAGAAACCATCGCAAACCGGGTACGCACTTCACGGGCAAAACTGGACGACCCTAATAAACCGGTAGGGGTCTTTATGCTGTGTGGGCCTTCCGGCGTCGGTAAAACTGAAACCGCACTCGCTCTGGCGGAAACACTGTATGGTGGTGAACAAAACCTGATCACTATCAATATGAGTGAATTTCAGGAAGCACATACTGTATCAACATTAAAAGGTGCTCCTCCCGGCTACGTCGGATATGGCGAAGGGGGTGTCCTGACCGAAGCAGTTCGTCGTCGTCCATACAGTGTCGTATTACTGGATGAAATTGAAAAAGCGCATCCTGATGTCCATGAAATTTTCTTTCAGGTATTCGATAAGGGGTGGATGGAAGATGGTGAAGGTCGTCATATTGACTTTCGTAATACGATTATTATTCTGACATCGAATGTCGGCGCGGATTTAGTCAACTCAATGTGCTACCAGCATTACCAACAGAGTAATACACTGCCTGAGCCGGAGCAGCTTAGTTCAGCACTACGCAAGCCGCTATTAAACACATTCCCTGCCGCTTTACTGGGGCGTTTATTAGTCATTCCATACTATCCATTAGATGATGAAGTCATGACCAGTATCGTTTATTTGCAGCTTGGACGCATACAGAAACGATTGCTGGAAAACCACGGTATTACTGCCACGTTCGATGAAGCCATGATTGAAAATATTGTCAGTCGTTGTACCGAAGTTGAGTCGGGGGGTCGTACGGTAGATGCTATTTTAACCAATACTCTATTGCCTCAGATAAGCCAGCGTCTGCTATCTGCCTGTGCCCATGGTGAACAATTTAACCAATTACAGGTGTCGCTCGAACAGGGAGAACTTAAATTCCAGTTTTCGAATGATATATAGATCCTGCATGATATCCGTGTGTAATTTGTCATGCGTCGTTTATAAACATTTCCTCAAGAGTATAAATAATTTCATACCAACCATGTCACACTCCCACATAATTTAACAGGAGGACTAAATGTTCGGAGTAAATAAACACAGCCAATAAAGAGGCAACTTGAAAATTCGACAAAAAATAGAACATGAGGTTCAAGAGGCCATCTATTATGCAGAATTCTTACAATAACTCTCTTAAGACCAAGCATCCATTATTACAGGCATTACCCATTGGATACTGTTTCAATGAGTTTGAAATTGAAAAAGTTGTGGGTAAAGGAGGATTTGGTATCGTATACCGAGCCTGGGATCACAGCAAACAGTGTGCAGTTGCCATAAAAGAATATCTGCCATCCATGATTGTGGTTCGCCGTAATGATTTGAAACTAAAATTACGCCACCCAAATTTACAGGAAAGATTCAGAATCGGGCTTCACAGTTTTATGCGTGAAGCCCATATCATGACTTGCTTTAACCATCCGTGCCTACCCCGCTTCATACGTTTCTGGCAACAGAACAGCACCGCTTACATCGCCACTCCCTTTTACCACGGCATTACCCTGAAAGTATTACAGGTAAAGTATGCAAAAATAGTTACACAGAATTGGCTGTGCCATATTTTGTCCCCTCTGCTTGATGCCATCAACACCCTCCACCAGGCTGGCTATCTACACTGTGATATTTCGCTGGATAATATTTTACTTCAGAATGATCGATTACCTGTTTTGCTGGATTTAGGGTCTGCCCGGAAAATAGCAGAACGTTTATCTGACGAAGAAGAAATAACGGTCAGGCCGGGGTTCACACCCTGTGAACAATACACGGCCAATGAAGAGGGGCAGCAGGGCCCCTGGAGTGATATTTATGCGCTAGGGGCAGTATTGCATACTTTGATTGTCGGGAGGCCACCACCGGTAAGCATAGTACGCAATATTGAAGATCGTTATCAGCCTTTAACGGAACGGCGTCTTACCGGTTATTCATTATCATTTCTACATGCCATAGATTGTATGTTGGCAATAAAAATAGCAGAACGGCCATCCTCTATTTCTAAATTAATCCCGATGATAAAATCCCCTATCATCCAAACCTGTTTCCCTCCTAACTTCTCCTCATCTCTACAAAATATCCTTACCACCTGCCCACCTTCAGAAGATTCAGAGCAAGAATAAAAGGGGAAATTTATGCCACAAGAAATCTGTATATTTTATTACCAAAAAATTATTCATCACCCGATTCAGCATGTTTCTTTCCACTCAACCCATATTCACGCAATTTATTCGCAATTGCAGTATGAGAAACCCCAAGTCGTTTCGCCAGCTTGCGAGTACTGGGATAGTGACGATAAAGGCGCGTCAGGACAGAGCGTTCAAAACGTTTGCTGATTTCATCCAAAGAACCAACCAGAATATCCTCGCTGATAAATGAAGTTTCTGCTTCTAAATGCGGTAACTGAATATCCTGTGAGCTTAACTGGTTATCTTCAAGCTGCGTCAATGCCCGATAGATGGCATTGCGCAGCTGCCTCACGTTTCCGGGCCAGTAATAGCTGCATAGGAACTGTTCCAGATCAGGAGCAAATTTTGGTTTTTCTACACCCTGTTCTTCGGCAAAACGGGTTACGAAATAATCCGTCAGTGGCATAATATCCGCCTGACGTTCCCGTAAAGGCGGTAATGTGATAGTCAATACATTAAGCCGATAGTAGAGATCTTCCCTGAACTCCCCTTTCCGTACCAACTCAACCAGATTCTTCTGAGTGGCGCAGATGATCCTGACGTCCACTTTCACTTCATTATCTTCCCCCACCCGACGAAATGTTCCATCGTTAAGGAAACGCAATAATTTAATCTGCATCTGGGGTGACATTTCACCAATTTCATCCAGCAGAACCGTACCGCCATTTGCTTGCTCAAAAAAGCCTTTTTTACTTTCCGTTGCGTTAGGATAGGCACCCGCTGCATAACCAAATAGTTCACTTTCGACTACGTCATCCGGCATAGAGGCACAATTTAAGCCAAGAAAGGGCTGTTTTCCTCTTGAGCTGCGTAAATGACAGGCTTTGGCAAATTCATCTTTCCCTGTCCCCGTATCACCAATCAGCAACAAAGGCACATCCAGCATAGCCATTTTACGGGCCTGCTCTACGACATGGACCATCTTCGGGCTGACAGCAACAATATTTTCAAAAGCCTGATCATCATTGACGATACGTTTTTTCTGGGCAGGCTCTGCCTGCGTGAAGACACGCAGCATAATGACCGCCCCGACACATTTAATTTCCTGATTTTCATCAGTCAGCGGCATCGGGATCACATCCATCAAATAGGTTTTCTCTTTGATGCTTAAAGTGACTGAATGAGGTTCGGGGTGATCACTTTCCAGCCAACGAAGGAAATTATAATTACTGATAAGCTGGCTGATATTTTTCTGGCTGATTTTTTCTTTACTGATGCCAAATAATGATTGTGATGCCAGATTGGCTAAATCAATATTTCCTTTCATATCAACGGACAGAATCGGATCCGGTACAGACTCCAGTAATGTACGCATCGCCCGGTGTTCTTTTTCTGATGGCATAAACGCCACCGTCCTGACATCCATCACGCCATTAATACGGCGGATTTCCGCCATTAACAAGCGGAAGGTATTGAAATCAATTTGAGTAAAATTAAGGTAAATACGACGAGCAGGAGAAATCTCAATTCCTTTCAGGTCAATATTTCTTAAAACCAATAAATCAAGTAACTCGCGAGTCAGTCCGATTCGATCCTGACAAGTAACTTCCAATCGCATTTATTCCGACCTTATTTACACAATGTTCGTAACTGCCTGAAATATTACTCGTTACTGTGCGATAGATGAAGCCCCCTGTCAGTTAAAGTTGACAGTAAGACAGAGTGTCAACTTTAACTGACAATATCACCCTGAGTTATGAGCCTGACTTTTTGGCTTCATTTCCCGTTTTCGGCTTAGTCGCCAGTGTACTTTTTAGCTGGCTAATTAACTGATACCGGAAATCACCTAATTTAGGTTTATCGCCATCAATCCAGGGTAAAGGGCGGCACAACTCCATCGACTTAATTCCCAGCCGGGCAGTCAGCAACCCAGCGCCAATGCCTTGTGCAGCACGGGCTGAAAGCCGGGCGGCAATATCCTGAGACAGCCAGTCCATACCCACTTCCCTGACCAACTCTGATGCTCCAGCAAAAGCAATATTCAACAATACCAGCCGAAATAAACGAATTCGGCTGAAATAACCCAATTCAATCCCATATATTGCCGCAATTCGATTAATAAGACGAATATTTCTCCATGCAATAAAAGCCATATCGACCACTGCAAGCGGACTGACTGCGATCATCAGTGCAGATTCTGCAGCTGATCGCCGGATCTCTTTTTTAGCCTGTTCATCCAGCACAGGCTGAACCAGTTTGCTGTATAATATGACCATTTCCCGATCATTGTGCGTTTCATGTATAGCACTCTGCCAACGCTGTAACGCCGGATGCTGCTCGCCTATACCTGCCTGAACAGCCAGTTTTTCACAAAACTGCCGTCCTTTGCCAATACCATGACTCTGCAATAATGTTTTTGCGATATCACGTTCTTCTGTCCGCTGGCGCAAATGATAAAGACGACTCCACTCACCGATAACAGCACCTATTCCGGCAAAAACAATCATACTGCCTGCGGCTGCTACACCCAGCGCAATCCAGTCCTGATTCTGCCATGACTGATATATCCATTGAATAAACTGAGCGATAATACTAAAACCCAATAACAGTAAAGCTCCTGAAAATATTTTCCGCCACGGGCCGCGTTTAGGTTTCAGGGCCGCATTCACTGCACCTTCAAGCTCACTTTCCTGCTCTTCCGTATTTAATTCTGGCAGAGCCGGATAGAATTCGCTTTCCTGTTCATTAAATTCTTGCTGGGATTTCAGGGAAGGCTCTGAAGATGCTGATAACATGTCATCAAAATCCACTCTTGGTTTTAAAGGAGCAGAATCTTTATCCTCTGTTTTTAAAGAGTCCGTCATGTCAGTTTGTCTCCCAATAAAAACTCCATCGCGCTGTCCATACGGATATGGGGTAATGGTGCATCAATACTGACCTGCCGTGGCCGGAATGATTCAAAATTAAAACCCTGTTTCTGCCAGAAATCATTACTGGGCAGACGCCGTGGCACTTCACCCGGAAAGAATGTCAGTAGTTTGTCATCTGACAGGCGATTTCCTTTGATAGCCGGGATCTGTTCTCCCTCATGCATCACAATACCACTTTCAGTTGCCTGAACAGATGCCAGACCAACACAATCCATGCTGATTCCTTCAAAGGCGGCATTCTGCCACGCTTCCTGCACAAGCTGTTGAAGCAACGAAACAAGATTAACATGCTGATCTGCTGTGATATGATCTGCCTTACTCGCCGCAAACATTAATTTATCAATGCAAGGGGAAAATAAACGGCGAAATAACGTCCGTTTACCATAATGAAAGCTCTGCATCAGTTGAGTCAGTGCCAGGCGCATATCATTAAAAGCGTGCGGGCCGCTGTTTAATGGCTGTAGGCAATCAACCAGAACGATTTGCCGATCAAAACGCAGAAAATGCTCTTTATAAAAACCCTTTACGATATGATCACAATAATAATTAAATCGTTCACGTAACATACCGATATTAGTCTGTTTATCCGCTTTCAGTAATTGAGGTTCTCCGATTCCGTCAATGTCCGACCACGGAAAAAATTGCAGGGCAGGCGCTCCCGTCAGATCTCCCGGCAGAATAAAACGCCCCGGCTGAATGAAATGTAAACCTTCTGCTTTACATTGGTGTAAATAATCTGTGTAGGCCTGTGCAATTCTGCTCAGCAGATTTTCATCCGCAGGCGCCAATGGATCACACTGTTTACATAATTCCAGCCATGGCTTCGCCCACTCAGCTCTGCTTCCTTTCAGTAATCCATTCATTTGCCGTGACCATGCCAGATAACTCTGTTCCAGCATAGGTAAATCCAGCAGCCACTCTCCGGGATAATCGACAATTTCCAGATAAAGTGTTGAGGTGTCTTTGAGATAGCGGAGTAAAGAATCTTCTGAACGATAACGTAGCGCAAGACGAATTTCGCTCACGCCTCTGGTCGGTATCGGCCAATACGGCGGGGTATTGTGCAAAGCAGCAATGTTTTCATCATAGGCAAAACGGGGGACACCCAAATCCCGCTGTGGTACACGTTTCACACCTAATAAACGACCGTCACGTACGGTAGAAAACAGTGGTAATCTGGCACCAGTATGAACATTCAGCAACTGATTGACCAAAGAAGTAATAAATGCTGTTTTTCCGCTACGGCTTAATCCTGTTACTGCCAGCCGTAAATGACGATCTATTCCACGATTAACAAGTGACGTCAGCTCATTTTGCAACCGTTTCATATTCCTCCTGAGTCGGACACTATAATGTTGTAATCTCAAACCAGTCTCCCCTCACCCAACCGGGCAAGGGGCCAACAGTTTCTGTGGTATTCCGCCGTTCTTATTTAAATCTGTTCTGGCTTAGAGCTGGCGAAAACGACTGCGTACATTATAGGTGTCAGAAGTAATATAGCGTTCCATTTGACGCAGACGTTCTTCCCCTGCTCTCAATTGGTAATCAACTTCATCCAGTATTTTCCGGGTTGATGGTGCTCTTGTTTCCTCTGGCTGATATCCCACAGGTGCGGGATCCATCACAAAGGATAAGATAATGTAGGCAACTACCGTTATGGCAGATAAACCAAAGAATATCGACAGTATGGTAATGGTACGGATAAGGGCAACAGGGACATCAAAATAGTTCGCTAACCCGGCACAAACACCTTTGATCACGCCCTGTTCCGGTAAACGATAAAGTTTCCCCCGGTAAGAACTGCTCATTATGACTGCCTCCAGTTTGGATGCTCTGCATCAAGAATATCTTCCAGCGTTTTGATACGTTCCTGCATACGCCGGGCGTTTTCTGACAACTGCTCCAAACGTTGAATTTCATTGCTCTCCAGTTTCCCTCTGTTCTGGTTGTTATAGTGCAACCATAACCAGACAGGTAACACGAAGAGTACAAACAGGATCAGCGGGATCCCCAGAAATATATAAGCCATTACCTTTCCTTAGTTGTGAACGGGTATACGAATAACCTTCTCTACACTTCGTCTTTCAAGCTGCCTCTTTGTTGGCTGCGCTCGCTCACCCCAGTCACATAGTTATCTATGCTTCTGGGGACTCTCTCCCTTGCCGCCGCGATGCAACTTGAAATCCATTGTGTATATCATTGTGGGTCTTTAGCACTCATTTTAGCTTTGAGAGCAGCAAGTTGTGCACTAATTTCATCATCCGCTTTCAGTTCTGCAAACTGCTGTTCCAGAGATTTCTTTTTCCCCAGACCCACTGATTCCGCTTCTGCTTCCATATGGTCAATCCGGCGCTCAAACTGTTCAAAACGAGCCATAGCCTCATCGATTTTACCGCTGTCCAAATGACGACGAACTTCACGAGAAGAAGCCGCAGCCTGATGACGCAGAGTCAGAGACTGCTGTCGTGCACGCGCTTCTATCAGTTTATTTTCCAGCTCAGTCACTTCCCCTTTAATGCGATCAAGGGTTTCGTCCAGAATCGACAGCTCATTTTTCAGTGTTTCAACTAACTGGCTGACTTTCTGTTTTTCAATCAAAGCTGCCCGAGCAAGATCTTCTTTATCTTTGCTCAATGCCAGTTCAGCTTTTTCCTGCCAGCCTTCAATCTGGCTTTCTCCGGTGTTAATACGGCGCAAAAGCTGTTTTTTCTCAGCCAGCGTACGCGCAGATGTTGAGCGTATTTCCACCAGCGTATCTTCCATCTCCTGAATCATCAAGCGGATCATTTTCTGCGGATCTTCTGCTTTATCCAGCAGAGAAGAAATATTAGCGTTAACGATATCAGCAAAACGAGAAAAAATACCCATAGTCATAAACCTCTTTCATTAGAATGTATGTATGTTATGCCTGTGTACTGTTAAATAATGTATAAGATACAAGGTAAGGCATTCAATTAAATACAAGATACATGCCAACTTTTTATTTCTTATTATCACCTTGAAATATATAAATTAATTTTTATTTGCTTTTTTCTTACAATATCTTAATGTAGTTAAATCAACCAATAATTGGCGAAAAATACGATCTGTTAGTGGAGAAATCATGAATCAGTTCACTGATAACCTATTAGGGGAAGCAAACAATTTTATTGAGGTTCTGGAACAGGTTTCTGCACTGGCAAAATTAAATAAACCTGTTTTAGTGTTAGGGGAACGGGGAACAGGTAAAGAGTTAATTGCCCACCGTTTACATTATCTTTCTCCCAGATGGCAAGGCCCTTTCATTTCCCTGAACTGCGCTGCTCTCAACGAAAATTTGCTTGATTCAGAGCTATTTGGCCATGAAGCAGGCGCATTTACCGGAGCACGTTCAAAACATCAGGGGCGTTTTGAGCGGGCAGATGGCGGAACCCTGTTTCTTGATGAGCTGGCGACCGCACCAATGCAGGTACAGGAAAAACTCTTAAGAGTCATTGAATATGGATACCTTGAGCGTGTAGGAGGTAACCAGTCTTTACAGATAGATGTCCGGCTGATTTGTGCTACCAATGAAGATTTACCAGCTATGGCCGCCAACGGAAAATTTCGGGCAGACCTGCTGGACAGGCTGGCATTTGATGTTGTTCAGATACCCCCACTACGCCAGAGACAGCAGGATATTATGGTACTGGCTCAACACTTTGCCGTTCAGATGTGTCAGGAGCTGAATCTTCCTTTCTTCCCCGGATTGACTGAAAAAGCAAAGCGACAGTTACTTGCTTACTCTTGGCCCGGCAATGTCCGTGAACTGAAAAATGTTATAGAGCGCTCTATCTACCGTCATGGAGATAATCAAAATGCCTTAGACACCATCATTATTAATCCCTTTGCCGTATCTTCAGAAACTCATGCACAAAAGTCAGCCAACGATTCATCCATCAAACATAAGACTGATAATCGCTCTCTGCCTGATTTACCACTCGATTTAAGGCAATGGCAGAATGACTGTGAAAAGCAATTAATTATACAAGCAATAGCAGAAAGCCAGTTCAATCAGAAAAAAGCAGCAGCAAAACTCAGCCTGACATACCATCAATTACGCGGGTTAATAAAAAAGCACAACATCAGTGTGACGGATTAAAAAATTCAATAAATGATATACCCAATGGATTTCGGGCTGGAGCGCTGCGGCAAGGGAATAACAGATAAAAAAATAGCCAGCACCCGAGCTGGCTAATAAAAAATACTGGAAGCAATGTGAGCAATGTCATGCGTATCGAGATCTCAGACTGGGGTCATAAAATACATATCTCAACAGCACGATGAGAATGATAATGCTTATCACTTATGTTTGTAAAGCATTTTATTGAGAATTTTTCTCACCAGCGTGATTTGGTTGTTGTTTTTGAGCAGAAAGGGCTAATTAAGTTACAATAGCCAGACTTTTCCCATAATTGATGTTTTATATGCGCTATTTGATTTACTGGATCATATTATTGCTTTCAACTCCCGCTCTGGCGATTGAGAAAGCAATTCCAGAAACGACTAAAGCTACAGCCAAAGTTGCTTACAGACAGTCGTCGGAAAGCCTATCCTACGCTCCGGCAACTATACGGCAGCATGGCTTTATTTATTGCGTCAACGGCAATCTGAGTACGTTTAACCCGCAAATGGCTATCAGCGGCCTGACCGTGGATACTCTGGCTGCCCAGATTTACGACCGTCTGTTGGGAGTAGATCCCCTGACCTATCGGCTAATTCCTGAATTAGCTTCTCGTTGGGAAGTTCGGGATAACGGAGCAACATATCGCTTTTATTTGCGCCATAATGTCGCGTACCAGTCAACGGCGTGGTTTACTCCGACCCGCACCATGAACGCCGATGATGTTGTTTTCAGCTTCCGCCGGTTATTCGATAAGAAACATGACTATCACTATGTTAATGGTGGGCATTATCCCTATTTTGATAGTTTACAATTTGGTGATTCCATTCAGGACATCCGAAAAATTGATAAATACACTGTCGAGTTCCGCCTGAACGCTCCTGATGCCTCCTTTCTCTGGCATCTGGCGACGCATTATTCGCCTATACTGTCTGAAGAATACGGACAAAAACTGCATAGCATAAATAAAGAGGAACAAATTGACTGGAATCCGGTAGGAACCGGGCCATTCATGCTGGAAGATTATCAAATGGGGCAATTTGTCCGTCTTATCCGACATGATAACTACTGGAAAGGCAAGCCACTGATGGAACAAGTTGTTGTAGATATCGGAGCAGGTGGTACTGGCAGAATCTCCAAACTGCTCACAGGTGAGTGCGATGTATTAGCCTATCCTACAGCCAACCAATGGGACATACTCCACAATGACCCCAATCTGCGTCTGACCCTGCGTTCAGGAATGAATATTGCCTATCTTGCTTTCAATACCAGTAAGCCACCTCTGGATAAACTGGAAGTTCGTCAGGCCATTGCCTATGCCATTAATAATCAAAGACTGATGCGAGCCATCTATTATGGTACGGCTGAAACTGCTGCTTCTATTTTACCAAGAGCATCATGGGCTTATGATAACCGGGCAGAAATTACCGAATACAATCCTGAAAAATCCCGCCAGATACTGAATAAACTGGGGCTAGACGGTCTGGAACTGACACTTTGGGTTCCCACCACGTCGAAACCCTACAACCCAAGCCCATTGAAAATGGCAGAGTTGATTCAGGCAGATTTAGCGCATGTTGGGATTAAAATGACTATCCGCCCCCTTGAAGGCCGTTTTCAGGAAAGCCAGCTCATGGATAAATCCCATGATATGACTTTAGCAGGTTGGTCCACTGACAGTAACGATCCCGATAGTTTTTTCCGCCCACTGTTTAGCTGCGCAGCTATCGCATCTCAGACAAACCTGAGCCGCTGGTGTGACGCGACGTTTGATAATGCAATCCATCAAGCATTGTTAGATCAACAATTAGCGGCTCGCATAAAAAGTTATCATATTGCTCAGCAGATCCTTGCTCAGCAGTTACCTGTTCTGCCACTGGCTTACCCAATGCGATCACAGATATTTCGTTATAACATTAAAGGATTAGTTCTTAGTCCGTTTGGAAATAGCTCATTCGCCGGTGTTCACCGGGAACAGGAACACTCTGTTTCTTCTGAAAAGACGTCCACCGGAAATATATCCGCTGAAAATAAAAAAGGAAGCAAATGATTATTTATATATTACGCCGTTTGCTACTGCTGCTTGTGACACTGTTTTTTCTCTCACTGATCAGCTTCAGCCTGATGTATTTTACGCCTCACGGCCCTTTAAGCGGCGCATCTCTGCTTGATGCTTACCTGTTCTATTTTCATGGATTACTGCAATGGGACTTTGGCATTTCCAGCATCAATGGTGAGAGAATTGTTGACCAACTCTATGAGGTATTTCCGGCAACGCTTGAGCTCTGTCTGCTTTCATTCACTCTGGCATTATTAATTGGTATTCCATTAGGGATTGTTGCCGGCGTATGGCGTAATAAAAAAGCAGATAAAATTATCAGCACACTTGCGCTATTTGGTTTTTCCATTCCGGTATTCTGGTTAGCCCTGTTACTTACTCTGTTGTTTTCACTTCATCTGGGCTGGTTACCGGTATCAGGGCGGATTGATTTACTGTACCGAATGGAGCCTGTAACGGGCTCTGCCCTGATTGATGCATGGTTGTCAAAAAGCCCTTATCGTAACGAGATGATCATGAATGTAATACTACATATGATATTACCTGTCATCACGTTGTCTGTCGCACCAATGACTGATGTTATTCGTTTAATGCGTAACAGCGCAGAAGAGATTTCAGCATCAAACTACATAAGATCAGCCGCGACTCGCGGGCTATCAAAATTAACCATTATCCGTCGCCACTTATTGCATAACGCCCTGCCCCCTATTATTCCCAAGCTGGGGCTACAATTCTCAACCATGCTGACCTTAGCTATGGTGACAGAACAGGTGTTTAACTGGCCGGGGCTGGGACAATGGCTTATCAGAGCCATCCGCCAGCAGGATTACTCCGCAATTTCAGCAGGTGTAATGGTAGTAGGTACTTTAGTTATTTCGGTCAACGTGCTGACTAATATTATTGGCGCGATGGCTAATCCTTTAAAACATAAGGAATGGTATGCCATTAGATAATTTTTACCGTGAAAAGAAAACGCCATCGCCCCTGAGAGTTATTTGGCGCTTTTTCTATGCCGATGCACTGGCAATGACGGGTTTTTACGGCGTACTAATTTTAATTATATTAAGTCTTTTTGGTAGCCATCTTGCACCTTATCAGTTTGACCAACAATTTATTGACCAGCTGATGCCTCCTTCGTGGTCACACTACGGTAATGTTGCCTTTTTTCTTGGGACAGATGATCTGGGGCGGGATATATTCAGTCGATTACTGATTGGTACTTCCTCCACATTTGGTGCTGCGCTGGTTGTGACTAGCGCGGCGGCAATTGTCGGGTTAGTTATCGGCAGTCTTGCCGGCATTACACACGGGCTGAAATCTGCGATCCTGAATCACATTCTTGACACCCTGCTTTCCATACCTTCACTGTTATTAGCCATCATTGTCGTTGCTTTTATGGGAGCCAGCCTGCAACATGCAATGCTCGCTATCGGGCTGGCATTACTGCCAAGAATTGTGCGGGCAGCCTATACCGCTGTACATGATGAACTGGATAAAGAATATATTATCTCTGCCCGTCTGGATGGCGCTTCAAATTATCATATTTTACGTTATGCTGTTTTTCCGAATATTACCGCTGTGATAGTGAACGAGTTAACCCGTACTTTCTCGATTGCCATCCTTGATATCGCGGCTCTGGGTTTTCTCAATCTTGGCGCACAATTGCCCTCACCTGAATGGGGCGCTATGCTCGGTGGATCACTGGAGCTTATCTACACAGCCCCGTGGACGGTGATGTTACCGGGAGCAGCCATCATGCTGAGTGTCCTGCTGGTGAATTTACTGGGCGATGGCCTGCACCGTGCCATTAATGCAGGAGTCGAATAATGCCACTACTCGATATTCGTAACCTCACCATTGAATTCATGACGTCAGAAGGCCCCGTAAAAGCCGTTGATCGATTAAGTATTTCATTAACAGAAGGTGAAATCCTCGGGCTGGCTGGTGAATCCGGTTCTGGTAAAAGCCTTATCGCCAAGGCAATTTGTGGTGTTGCAAAAGATAATATTACAGTTACCGCAGACCGCTTCCGGTTCAATGATATTGATTTATTACGCCTGACGCCGCGACAGCGCCGTAAAGTGATTGGTCACAATATTTCGATGATATTTCAGGAACCTCAGTTATGTCTCGACCCGTCAGAAAGTATTGGTAAGCAACTCATTCAGTCTATCCCCGGCTGGACATTTAAAGGCCGCTGGTGGCAACGTTTCAACTGGCGAAAACGTCGGGCCATTGAACTGCTCCACCGGGTGGGTATTAAGGATCATCACGACATCATGAACTCCTATCCTTATGAGTTAACTGATGGAGAGTGTCAAAAAGTGATGATTGCCATTGCGCTTGCCAATCAGCCAAGACTACTGATCGCGGATGAACCGACCAATGCGATGGAACCAACAACGCAGGCCCAGATATTCCGCCTGTTATCGAGCCTGAACCAGAACAACAATATGACAATTTTGCTGATTAGCCATGACCTGCAAATGATGAGTAAATTAGTGAAACGTATCAACGTGTTATATTGCGGACAAACCGTGGAAAGCTCTACACCGGATGATCTGCTGGTTACTCCTCACCATCCTTATACACAGGCACTGATCCGGTCTATTCCTGATTTCGGCAGCCCTCTGCCCCATAAAAGCCGCCTTAATACACTGCCGGGCGTCATTCCGTCACTGGAACATTTGCCTATCGGATGCCGTCTCGGGCCTCGTTGCCCTTATGCCCAGAAAACCTGTATTGAAGCACCACGGTTACGGGGCAGCAAAAGCCATACTTTCGCCTGTCACTTCCCCCTGAACATGGAGGAACAATAAATGGTCGAGACACTACTGGAAGTTAAAAACCTGACGAAAACTTTCCGTTACCGTACAGGCTTGTTCCGGCGTCACCATCTTGATGCAGTGAAACCCGTCAGTTTTACCTTGCAACCACGAAAAACACTGGCAATTATTGGTGCAAACGGTTCTGGCAAATCCACACTGGCCAGAATGCTGTCAGGTGTAATAGAACCGACATCAGGTGAAATATTAATTAATCATCACAAGCTGGTTTATGGCGATTATAGTTATCGCAGCCAGCTCATTCGCATGATTTTTCAGGATCCGAGCACATCATTAAATCCCCGCCAGCGTATTGGTCAGATTCTGGATATGCCCTTAATTCTGAATACAGAGCTGCCTCCTTCTGAACGGGAAAAACGCATCAATCAGACACTACGTCAGGTTGGTCTCCTGCCAGACCATGCCAACTATTACCCACATATGCTGGCATCTGGTCAAAAACAGAGAGTAGCACTGGCGCGGGCACTGATATTACAACCTCAGGTTATCGTTGCTGATGAAGCACTTGCTTCTCTTGATATGTCGATGCGTTCCCAGATTATTAATCTGATGCTGGAATTACAGGAGAAACATGGTATTGCTTATATTTATGTCACTCAACATCTTGGTATGGTGAAACACATCAGTGATCAGGTGTTGGTGATGCATCAGGGAGAAGTCGTAGAACGCGGTAATACTGCTGAAGTGCTGGCTTCTCCGTTACACGATATCACCCGCAAGCTGATATCCAGCCATTTTGGTGAACCTCTGTCTACCGAAGCCTGGAGACAGGATATCACTTGATTTTTACTGAGCAGATTTTATTCACTCATCGGAACAGCAGTGGAAACTCAACACATTTTTCTCCGGCGTGGTAGAATCTCCTCCGTTTACTAACAACGAATACCCGATTTATGTAGGTTATATTTTTAATACACTACACTATTAACTCTGGTATTTTGAACATTAAGAACAATAAGGAACTGATATGGGTTTCATGACCGGCAAGCGCATTCTAATTACTGGCGTCGCCAGCAAACTGTCTATTGCTTATGGAATTGCGAAAGCAATGCACGAACAAGGTGCAGAACTGGCTTTTACCTACCAGAATGACAAATTGAAACCTCGTGTCGAAGAATTCGCGGCATCTCTGAATTCAAACATCGTTCTGCCATGCGACGTGGCTCAAGATGAAAGTATCGACACATTGTTCGTTGAACTGGGTAAAGTATGGCCGAAATTCGATGGTTTTGTTCACTCTATCGGTTATGCCCCTGCCGAACAACTTGATGGCGATTACGTTAATGCCGTCAGCCGTGAAGGTTTCAAAATTGCACATGATATCAGCGCATACAGCTTCGTCGCGTTGGCAAAAGCATGTCGTAGTATGCTGAATCCTGACTCAGCGCTGCTCACTTTAAGCTATTTAGGTGCAGAGCGTGCAATCCCTAACTACAACGTGATGGGATTAGCAAAAGCTTCTCTGGAAGCAAACGTGCGTTACATGGCGAATGCTATGGGTGCTGAAGGTATTCGAGTTAACGGTATTTCCGCAGGCCCAATCCGTACTCTGGCAGCATCCGGTATCAAAGATTTCCGTAAGATGCTGGCACACTGTGAATCAGTCACGCCTATCCGCCGTACCGTCACTACAGAAGATGTAGGTAATGCGGCTGCATTCCTGTGTTCTAACCTGTCTGGTGGTATTACCGGTGAAATCCTGCATGTTGATGGCGGGTTCAGCATTGCTGCCATGAACGAACTGGAATTGAAATAATTTCAATAACCTTTTGATATAATTAAATAAGCCCAGAGATAGTTTTATCTTTGGGCTTATTTTTTACTCATAGATACATATTGATTAATAAAACATCACCACAAGCAAAGTATCTATTGCTTCCTATACAATGTACTCTGTGCTTACTGTATGATTCGCGGCATATTTTGCCTGCCATGCCTTGGGGTTGATCAAATAGTGTTGCCGGAAACGTTTAGAAAAATGACTGGGGCTGGAATAACCCACTGCTGTAGCAACTTCAATCACCCCCATTCCCTTTTTCAATAAATCTTCCGCTGTGGTCATACGAACATTTTCCAGATATTGATGGAAAGTACTAAAAACAACGGCACGAAATCCTTCTTTTAATTTTCGTTCGTTTAAACCTACTGCTCTTGATAATGATTTTATTGTCCAGGGTGAATGATAGTCGCTATTAATGATTTTTACTGCATTAAAAACAGCGCGGCGTTGTAAACTGTTAATCGCGTTATATTTACAATCATAAATTTGAGCTGTCACACACGCGATGATTTCTAACGCTTTCGCTTTTAGATAAACCTTTCGGATACTGCCAACTAACTGACACTCTTCTATCTGATTGACCATTTGCATAAATGGAGGATAGATAGGACAGGACATCATCAAGACATCACAATAACTGGCATTTTTTTCAAAACCTGCTGTTAATTTACTAAAAGATGGTAACTCCTGAGCTTCAATTTCTTTCAGAGAAAAACGGATATCAAGAATATGCCATGTTCCACAGCCAAAAAAATTCATTCCGCGCGTTCTCTTTGGAGAATAGAAAAAAATCATTGTTCCCGGGTTAACTTCTAAATCATCTCCATTCTCTATTGCCATCTTCCCTTTTCCACTTAGAACAAAGGAAATTGATACTGTTGGTGGTCCTTCACAATATTCGGTGAAGTCTTTATCCAATTCAAAACAAATACGGTTTATATGAATACCGTCAGATAATTCCTCCGTGAGGAATGGCGGATTTATACTATTCTCTGCCTCTTTTAAGCGCTTATAGTTGCAATGATCGGCAGTGAAAATATCTAGTTTCTCACTATAAATCGTCTTCATCAGTTCCTCTGTAAAATTAGCATTAGATTCCATTTCAAAAGCTATTTTCACAATAAAAACAGCATATTGCGTGACACTTGGCCGTTATAATTATATTTTATATACATATATGATGTAAATGTCACGCAATCTATCATTAATGATAATCATTATCAATAGTACGTATTACGTTACTTTTGTCCGTATCCCGTTAGCCCGATTTTTCTACTCGAGTTAGTCTTCTTTATTAATTCTTTCCGTTCTACTGTGCTTGTTTTTTGTAAAAACAAAATTTGAGAAGGCATAACAAGTCATCAATATGAAAAAAAAATATGCTAACGCATCTATTTTATGCTGCCTGATTTCACCTATAACCTGGGCTGAACATGCTTCTGAAGCAAAAAAAGATATTTTAATC
Source organism: Xenorhabdus sp. PB30.3 (assembly GCF_963895965.1). Classification (NCBI taxonomy): domain Bacteria; kingdom Pseudomonadati; phylum Pseudomonadota; class Gammaproteobacteria; order Enterobacterales; family Morganellaceae; genus Xenorhabdus; species Xenorhabdus sp. PB30.3. The sequence goes on from NZ_CAWQMW010000111.1 coordinate 42,764, forward strand.
GTGACTGCTAATAAACAAGAAGAAGCGTTAAATAAAGTTAATGGCAGTATTTTAGTTAAATCAGGTGAAGAACTTGAGCAGTCAGGGATTACTCAAGTACAAGATCTTGAACGTGCGTTCTCTGGTTTACAAATTCGCTCTCGGGGCAATCGAGTCTATTCAGCTACCACTATCCGAGGTATCAGCTCCCCTGACTATTACTCACCTTCTATCCGAATTTATGTTGATGGAATTCCGCAGGATCATCAATTCCTGACACAAGAATTAATCAATGTAGAACGCGTAGAATTATTACGTGGTCCTCAGGGATCTTTATATGGCGGAAATGCTCAGGCGGGGATTATCAATATTATTACGCGTTCCCCAAAAGAAGGCCCCTGGCTTAACCTATCCGGTAATTATTCCAGATTGAAACAAGGCAGTTCCTTCAGTGGGTCAACGTCTCTTATTGAAGACATTCTTTATGGCAGTACCAGCCTTCGCTGGGTAAAAGAGCCTGGGCAAATAAATGCAACAAATTATAAAAATATCGACTCCAGCACAATCTGGTTAGGTAAAGGACAATTAACATATGCACCGGATGGTTCACCTTTCAGTGCTGAATTTAGTTTTGCTCATGAAGCTCTCCATTCACATGAAGAGCTTTATTTAAGTAACGAACAGTTTCGTCGGAAAGAGTACAACGGCCCAATTCCCGATTTAAAAAGACAAGTAAACAGCTACGCACTGAAGGCTGAATATGATTTTGGCAACAATACATTGACCAGTATTACTTCTTATCAGGATCGTGATATTTCCCGTAATTTCATTGGAGGTAAATGGAAAGAGAAACATCATGCCACAACTCAGGAGTTACGCTTAAATTCCAACTATACAAATGGAATAACCAGTGTTTTAGGCGGTTGGTTATCAGATGAAAATAATAAACATCTGGTTGGTGCTTACCCTAGTTACTACAGTAATTCACTTAATACCATTAACACAAAATCACTGGCGCTGTTTGGTGAAGCTAAATTACCGTTTGCTACTCAGTGGGATCTAACCCTTGGTGGACGCTTATCCCATGAAAAATCACAAATAGATTATGCTGGTCGCTCTGGCATGATGAAAATCGATGCTTTTAGCAATCAGGTTTCCAACAATGAACTTACGCCTAAAGCAGCTTTGGGCTGGCAATTTACGCCAGGTACCCGTTTCTATATTTCTACGACTAAAGGTTATAAACCGGGCGGATTCAATCACATTATTTCCGTTGTTGATGACAAAAAACCTTACCATACTGAAAACTCAGACAATTATGAATTTGGCTGGAATACAGCATTCTTTGATGATGCCATAACCTTAAATGGTGCAATCTATTATATCCATTCAAAAAATAAGCAAATTTATGTCGGCTCTCCGGGCATGCAATCTATTCGCAATGTCGGAAAAGCAGAAAGTAAAGGCATTGAACTGAATAGCCAAATCAAACCGATAAAGGGGCTCAGATTATCTCTTGGAACTAGTATTGGTAAATCCAGTTTTACTCATGCTACCGATACTACAACTGACGTAATAAGTTATAACGGCAAACGTCTACCTTATGCGCCAGATGTCATGATGAATGCCAGTATTGACTATCTGATTAATCAAACATTCTTACCAGGCAATCTCTATTTAAATGCCGGTGCCCACCATTACTCAAAAAGCTACTTTAATGAAGCTAATACGCTTGGGCAAAGTGCATATACACTCTATGACGCTTCACTCAGTCTAGAAATGGCTCATGGTATCAACATCAAACTATATGGCGAAAACTTAGGTAATAAAAAGTATCGGGCTTCTGCTTTTCAGCTCGGAAATAACGAACTTAGTATGCTTGGTAAGGGATTAAATGTTGGCCTAGATATGAGCATTGCGCTATGACAAACAAGAGAAGCTCCCACCAAATCTCTCTATTATTTCTGACTTTAGCTGGTGTTTACACCATTCAAAGTACCATCAGTATGGTAACGCTACAGAGTATGCCGGCATTTCTACGCAGCCACGGTGTAACACAAGATAAAATAGGGCTACTTTACCTACTGATGTTACCTTGGGCATGTAAATTCCTTTGGGCACCAATCGTAGAGCGTTATCGAAAATCAGGTTCGGGGGATAATCACCCCCGCCGCATCATGCTCTACGGTACTATTTTAATTTTTCTGCTTTTTTGCTTAATGTCATTGTCAGAACCTGCCGAACATATGCCCCTAATTCTAATGGCATTGTTTTTGATAACATTTTTCCTGACTATAGTAGATACCACTACAGATGCTCAGGCTATTGACAGATTACCCGCACAATATCGCCCCTGGAGCAATGTGATGCAAGTTGGTGGTGGTTATGTGGGAACAATGATCGGCAGCGGCCTGTTTTTATATCTGACCTCACTATATGGCTGGCATATTGGCACAAGCGTATTAGCTATAGTGATACTTTTAATGTCACTGCCTATTTTCTTCACTCGGAAAACCCCGGAGAAAAAAAAGCCGGATGAAGCAAATATAACAACATCCCCATCTCTCAGAAGTGCATTACACCGTTCACCAGTAAAGCAGGCACTGATTTTAATTCTGTTATGTATGATCGGTACACGCCTATCGCTCGGTATGTTTTCCCCATTTTTAATCGATCACGGAGTAGATTTAACTCAACTGGGCATTATTGCAGCCAGTGGTGGCGCATTGGCCGGATTATTCGGGGTTATGTCCGGCGGAATTATTGTACGCAAATTTGGTGCTGTTCAGACATTATTAGGTGTTATGCTGCTTGAATGCCTAGTCTTCGCCGGGATGTTCTGGCTTGCTCAACAATCCAAAACCTCTGTATTCCTGCTTTCCTCGGCATACATTCTCATCACATTAATCAACGCTACCAAATTCGTTGCTTTGTATACACAGATGATGTCTTTAGCAGCAAGCAACCAATCTGGGGTAGATTTTGCCCTGATGCAATCAGCAGATATGAGTATTGCGATCATCAGTTCAATGCTTGGAGGGTTGATTGTCACGAAAGCGAGCTATTCTTCCCTTTTCGCTCTCGCATCAATCTTTACTCTTGTCGGTCTGTTCTGGACATTACACAAGTGCCGAGATCTCCAGAAGGAAAACACCTATGCCCAATAATGATTCTTCTGTCAAGAATGTACCTGAGCAGCGTTCCACTGATGCCGGTGTTCTTAAGACATTGTGGAATATGATGCGCCCATACCGTGCAATGAGTTATCTGGCTATTACGCTTGCTATTGTTTCCGCTGGCTTGCAAATTTTACCCGCTGCGATTGCTGGCCTGATTATGCAGTCCATCTACGATGGGCAATCTGACACACTCCTGAGTTACGGCATTATATTATTAATTTCTGCCGTTGCTGCTATGTTGATCTTCAGTGGTTCAACCTTTATTTCTCATTTGATTGCCGCCGACGTTCAAGCTGATGTACGTCGTAATATCAGTACTAAGCTGAAATCTATCCCCCTTGGTTTCTTCATGCAAACGGATAGCACAGAAATTAAGAAGATGATGCTAGATGACGTCGAACAGCTTGAAGATGGGATTGCTCACATCATTCCAGAAATATCAGCAACACTGTTCGGCCCATTAATTGCGTTGAGTGTCATGTTGGCTATCGACTGGCGGCTGGCATTGGCAGCATTCGCCCCAACTTTGGGAGCATTTCTACTCTTTATCTATATTCAGATGAAAGTTCAAACCACAACTCAGCGCTTTTACGCAGCCCAAAATCGTATTGCCTCAACAATGAGTGAAGTTATTAATGCAATCCCCGTGGTAAAAACTTATTCAGGCAGCAAACATTCCGGTGAAAATATAGCACTAGAGCGTGCCGAAAAAACATTTACTGCTTTGACAAACATTATTGATATTTGGGTTGAGAAAGTTCAGGTTAAATCCAGCCGTTTTTTTGTCCTATCCAGCACCAATTTACTATTTGTGCTCCCTTTGGCAGTCTGGTTATTTAACCAACATGAAATTTCAATATTTGAATTAACCTTTTTTATTCTGGCTGCCATAGCATTCAGCAATATTGCTTCCTCCATGTTCGCTGTAATGACTCGCGTGCAACAACAAGAAGCATTAATTACACGTTATCACTGGTTAATGAACCAACCTGAACTAGCTCCATGTACTCAGAGTGACACAGCTGTTGATAATAGTGTGGCTTTGCATAATGTCAGTTTTTCCTATCAGGATGGACAGGATAATGCCTTAAATAACATTTCCCTTTCCATTCCTGCCGGAAGCTCACTGGCTCTGGTCGGTGCCAGTGGTTCTGGTAAATCCACCGTAGCTAGTTTGATTGCTCGTCTTTGGGACCCGCAACAAGGAAAAATTACTGTCGGTGGTGTTGATATTCGAAATATGGATGAATCGACTCTGCGTAAAAACATATCCTTTGTTTTCCAGCGAGTTTTTTTGTTCAACGATACAATCGCCAACAACATACGTCTAGCTCGCCCTGATGCTTCGCAAGATGAGGTTGAATCCGCAGCTCTCGCAGCTCAAGCACACCAATTTATTCAACAGTTACCGCAAGGTTACAACACAGTACTGAACAGCGGTATCAGCTTGTCTGTGGGAGAGAAACAGCGTATCGCCGTTGCTGCCGCTATCCTAAAAAACTCACCAATCCTTGTATTGGATGAAGCGACCGCCTATGCCGATCCAGAGTGTGAGAAAGAGATACAACAGGCACTCAATGCACTATGTCATCCCCAGACAGATCAGAATAAGACAATAATTGTTATTGCTCATCGCCTACCGACCATCCGCCATCTTGACCAAATAGTCGTTTTGGATAAAGGGCAAATCATTGAGCAAGGCACCCATGATGAATTAATCACACGACAAGGGGCATATACCAAGCAGTGGGCTGCCTGGCAGGAAGAAAGTACCGCTACAGGAGCAAATTACCATGGGATTATTTAATCGTCTCCAACAACATCTATCCCCGAAACTGAAACGGACCTGGTTCATTGGCCTGTTATATAAGCAACTTGATACCATTGCGATTCTTGCTCAACTTGCCATCGCAGCTTGGGCTATCACGCATCTGGAGGATTATCATCAAAAAACGAGTGGCTCTGATATGCTGCCACTTATTACCCTGATATTACTGATTTTCTTATTGTTATTTCGGTTCACGATTATGTCCCGGGCACTGCGTAAACTCACCATTGCAGCTTATGAGTTAGGTATCGAAATCCGTCGCTCTTTGCTACAACGGATTGTGAGTATGTCGGTCGCGACAATTCGGAGTTTAAATGCCGGAAAAATAGCACTGACATTATCCGAAGATGTGCAATGGCAGGAAAATCAGTCAGCCTATACCACTCCACAAATCATCTGTCAGATTGTGATGCTGACATTCATGTATCTGGCCTTATTTTGGTTCGATTGGGTTATAGCTGGCAGTACACTATTAGTATTGATAGCTGGATTACTTATCCTGATCCCAATTCGTCAAAAACTCCATGAGATCCTAAATCAAAGAGCCACTATGATGGCTGATGCATCTGAAGCGATTGTAGAATATGCACAAGGTATAGCCTTCATCCGTGCGGCAGCGGCAACTACAACTGTAGAACAACGTTTTGATCAGAAAATTGAACAATTACGTAGCGCATTCCGCCGAGGAGTATTCAAAAGCATACCGCTATTGAGTCTGTTCTACATCATTATTGATACTAGTGTGGTTGTGGGAATACTGGCTAGCGCTCTGCGCTTCCATGTACCAGAAACACTCGCACTTTCAGAAATGCTCATCACAATCCTGATACTGTTTGCCACAATAACCCCATTACGTGGGATTATTCCCCTACTCAATATCACCGCATTAACAAAAGTGGGCGAAACACATATTGCTGATATTGAAGCGATTGCAACGCAAGCTTCTGGGCCATTACCTGCGCCTAACCGGTACGATATTGAAGTTAACAATATTTCGTTTAGTTATCCGGGTACTAACCAACCTGCTATCCAAAATATTTCATTTCAGGCATCACAAGGCAGTATGACCGCCATTGTGGGGCCTAGCGGCAGCGGTAAATCTACGCTTGCTTATTTATTGCTCTCCTTCTATCAACTAGACGAAGGTGAAATTCGTCTGGGTGGAAATCCTATCCACCATTACCAAACTAAAGCACTGTATGACACCGTCACAATGGTATTTCAGGAAACAGCCCTATTTCAGGATACCGTCGCTAATAATCTCCGTTTGGGGGATCCAAATGCTACTCAGTTAGAATTAGAACAAGCTGCCCGTCTTGCCAATATTCACGACACAATTATGGCCCTACCACAAGGATACGACACCCTTTTAGGTGTAGATGGCGGAACATTATCCGGCGGTGAACGCCAACGTCTTGCCATTGCCCGAGCCATCTTAAAACAGTCTCCAGTTTTATTTTTGGACGAAGCAACCTCTTCATTAGACCCTGAAAATGAACGACTTATACAACAAGCATTTTATTCTCTTACCGAGAATAAAACTGTCTTTGTTATCGCTCATCGACTAAGCACGATAATCCGTGCTGACCAGATATTGGTAATGGATCATGGAACCCTTTGTGATAGTGGAACCCATGATGAATTACTGCAACGTTGTCCACTTTATCAATCACTTTGGAAAAATCATCTTGGTTCAGAAGAGAGTTGGAATTTATAACCCCAGTATTTATTCGAGGCATCTACCTAAAAACACTCATTTCAATAAGTTGTAACTGAATTTATTGATTTATCAAATAACTGGTCATGCCTCCAACAGTTAGATTGCTTCTGAAAGAGAGTATTCACGCTCAATGAACATGCCTATCACTTTGTCGTGCGTTTCTTCGGATTTAGAGTAGCCAATCGTTTTCCGATTTAGCTGTTTGATGCGAGTACGCAGGGTGAGGTTGGTTCTTTCGATACGCTGAGTGAACTTTTTACCTCTGAGGTATTTTTCCACCGGAAGGCAACTGTAAACGGCATAATCATCTGTACAGTAAAATTTAATTTTGAACGGAGCCAGAAGTGACAGCAAGTTTTTCAGTGTATTCTGACTGCGGTCACCAAATACATGCGCCACTATCCGCTTCTCCTTTGGCTCCCAGGCATACCAAAGCCAGCGCTGATTCCTCTTATTACCGACAAATGACCACTGTTCGTCGATTTCATAGATAATATGAATCTCACTTCCCGTCAGAGGCCGTGTCGTTACCTGTCTTGGTTCAAGTTTTTTAACGTGCGAAGAACGGTGTTGATATCGACCTTCAGGACACGAGTGGTGTCTCTGATACCATCGTTATTCTCTGATATATCAATGACTTGTTCTTTCACTCCGGGTTTACAGGCTTGATAGGTGTAATTCAGTTGAAAGGTTTTACGGCAGGCATAGCAGTGATATCGAAGATGTCCACTGCTTCCTTTGACATCTTCTGTTTTGTGACAGTAACGACAAACTACATCAACTTTAGCCATATCTCACCAGTAATAAAAAGTGAGAAGTTTATCGCAACATCTAATTATTGGGAGCATGACCAAATATGTTCGCATTCACTCCAACATAAAAAACCAATAATATCTTAAAATAAATTTCATTTGATTGGTTCCGCACTAATTATTCGATGTGGAGTGATTAATTTAAAACAACTGCTTCCGGTACAACTTTACCGGAAGCATAAACTTATTAACTGTTTTTATTCTTAATCGATTTGCACAGCGTTGAATTTATGGACTGGAGTCACCATCTTATCCTGGGCAGCAACAAGCTGTAATTCAAATTCTTCGCTTTTTTGCGTTTCCAGCATGACTTCATAAACACCTGCTGTCGTATGCTCCAACGCTTCCTGTAAGACTGAATTTGTTAACGATGGGCTTTTCAACAAATTAGCAAGGAATAAGCCACTGGTTAAATCACCAATTCCAACGGGCTGACGTTCACCTGTATCAATCAATGGACGGCTGATATGCCAGCTATTTTCTTTAGTCACCAGCAACATTTCAAAGTTATCTTTCTGATAACCAGCTCGGCTGAGGTGTTTGACTAAAACAATTTTGGTGCCTTTTTGGCATAGCTCACGGGCTGCTGATACTGCCTGCTCCACATTTTTAATTTCCGTTGCCGCCAGTGTTTCAAGCTCCAATAAATTAGGCGCAATGATATCACTGATAGGCAATGCCTTTTCACAGAGGAATTCAGAAACTCCCGGAGCCACAATACATCCTTTCTCTGGGTGGCCCATGACAGGATCACAAAAATACCATGCTTCAGGGTTAGCCTGTTTCACCTGCTTTACAATATCAAGGATATAGTTTCCCTGCTCCGCAGAACCAATATAACCACTGAGAACAGCATCACAGGATGCCAATTTATCAATTTCACCAATTCCCTGCACGATTTCAGCCAGATGTTCTGGCGGCATCACACAGCCACGCCATTGTGGATATTGAGTATGATTAGAAAATTGGACTGTATTTAGTGGCCATACGTTCACTCCCATACGGCACATCGGAAAAACAGATGCGCTATTTCCTGCATGGCCAAAAACAACATGAGACTGAATTGAAAGAATGTTTTTCATGATTAGGCCTGATTTGTTATTTTAAGAACCGTAAATATGTTATAAAACAGACAGATACTTTAAGGGCAACAATGATGTTGCCCTTAGTAATACTTTTATGAATTATTTCCAATCAATTAGGCAATAATGTTTTTTACCACGACGTAATAAAGTATAACGCCCGAACAGACGATCTGCGTCCACAAATACATACATCGCTTCAGACTGTTTTTCACCATTGACAGAAACAGCATTAGAACTAATCATGGTACGAGCCTGCCCACGGGAAGGTACAAACTCAGCGGTGATCAGTGCCTGCTGTAAATCAGCACCATTCTCAAGCTCAATCGCTGGCATACCATCCTGTGCCAACTGTGCAAAGTCATCTTCGGTTAAATCAGCGACTGCTCCAGAGAACAAACTCGCTGTGATACGCTTCGCCGCCGTTAAACCTGCTTCTCCATGAACCAGTTTAGTGACTTCTTCTGCCAGAACATACTGCGCACGCGGAGCTTTACCACTGTTTTTATCTTCTTCTTCCAACGCATTAATTTCTTCAATGTCCATGAAAGTGAAGAATTTCAGGAAACGGTAAACATCTGCATCAGCTGTGTTAATCCAGAACTGATAAAATTTGTATGGACTGGTTTTCTTCGGATCCAGCCAGACTGCTCCACCTTCTGTTTTACCAAATTTAGTACCATCGGATTTAGTAATCAAAGGTACTGTCAGACCAAATACCTGTTTCTGATGTAAACGGCGAGTCAAATCGATACCTGATGTAATGTTGCCCCACTGATCAGAACCACCAATCTGCAATTCAACACCATATTTTCCATTCAGATTAGCAAAGTCATAAGACTGCAACAGGTTATAAGAAAATTCAGTGTACGAAATGCCAACATCATCACGATTCAGGCGTTGTTTAACCGCTTCTTTATTGATCATCTGGTTAACGGAAAAGTGCTTTCCGATATCACGCAGGAAAGAAAGGACATCCATTTGGCCAAACCAGTCATAGTTATTGGCCAATTCTGCACCGTTTTCACCCTCAAAACTCAGGAACGGAGAAACTTGGTTACGGATTTTCTCAACCCACTTTTTAACAGTGTCTTCTGTGTTTAATTTGCGCTCCGTCGCTTTAAAACTAGGATCACCAATCAAACCTGTCGCACCACCTACCAAAGCTACCGGTTTATGTCCATTCAGCTGGAATCTTTTTAAACACAGCAAGGGAACCAGATGGCCCAAATGCAAGCTGTCAGCGGTAGGATCGAAGCCGCAATAGAGAGAAACCGGACCTTGCGCCAGTCTTTCCGCTAACGCTTCTTCATCCGTTACCTGGGCAATAAGGCCCCGCTCTTGCAGTTGTTTAATCAGGTTATTGCTAGACATCAATGACTCCATTGGTTTGTATTCTTTACTTATATCCTTCATCTTCCAAGTTGCAGCTTTATCGGGTGTATCATTTATTCTTGATACTACCGGGCTGCAACTTGCAATCTATCAGGCATATATCATTGTCTAATTGTCGCGACTCGCTGTAAATCGCGTGCTATAGCATAAAACGCCAGTACTATAAGTGCCAGTATTAAAAACGGTAATTAATGCAGTTAAGGCGCCAGACGATCAATATGCCACTCATCTCCTTCACGCAGGTATAGAAAACGATCATGCAGACGACTTGCTCCCCCCTGCCAGAACTCTACCGAATCAAATTCAACCCGGAACCCACCCCAAAAACTGGGCAATGGCACTTCGCCATTCTGGAACTTCTGCTTCAGCTCTAAAAACTTCCCTTCTAAAATACTTCGGGCAGAAATACGGGAAGATTGTTGTGAAGCCCAGGCTGCAATCTGACTGTCTCTCGGGCGGCTATGGAAATATTTCACTACTTCGAGAGGTGATAAACGCTCGGCTTTGCCCAGAAAGCTGACCTGACGCTCAAGCTGATACCAGGGGAAATGGAGGCTGATACGGTTATTCTGAGCTAAATGTTTCGCTTTACGGCTACCAAGATTGGTATAAAAAACCAGACTGCGGTTATCAAAATGCTTCAATAGAACGATACGCTGATAAGGCTGCCCATTCTCATCGACTGTTGCTACACACATCGCTGTTGGGTCGCTAAGTCCAGCATCACAGGCCTGTTTCAGCCAAAGCTCAAAAAGAGCCATCGGCTCTTCAGTAAGATCCTTTCGCCGTAACCCACCACGCATATATTCACGGCGCAGCTCTGCTATATGAGTATCATTATGTTCTGACATGTCTAATTCTCTATTTCTAAGTGAGTTTCAGCATAACATTGTTATCAGCCAGCAACAGGATAAATTGCGCCTAAAATTGTTTCCCTATCAGCACCAGTCACCGATGGCAAGTTACCCGACAACCCAGACATGGTACGGAATGCCAGCCAAGCAAATGCCAACGCTTCCATATCATCACCACTTAATCCATATTTGTCTGTTGTTGCAACTTCAGTATCAGGCAACAAAGCAGATAACCGACGCATTATAAGTGGGTTTCTGGCACCACCGCCACAAACCAATAAGCGCTCACAGCCGTTATTTAACAGTACTTGTTCAGCAATGCTAACAGCAGTCAGTTCAGCAAGAGTGGCCTGTACATCGACCGGACTGACATCAGGGAAATCAGCCAGCTGTTTTTCCAGCCATGCCATATTGAAATATTCCCGCCCGGTGCTTTTTGGTGCAGTACGTGCAAAATAGGGGTCTGAAAGCATCTTCTGAAGCAGAGCTTTGTTTACATTACCCTCTCCTGCCCATTGTGCATCTTTATCATAAGGCTGCTGTTTATGACGCCATGTCCAGGCATCCATCAACATATTACCCGGCCCGGTATCATATCCCTTAACCGCAGAATTTGGCAGAAGAGCGGAAATGTTCGCAATGCCGCCAATATTCAAGATCACACGCCTTTCCGTTGGATTGCCCAATACCGCCATATGGAAAGCAGGAACTAAAGGTGCACCTTGACCGCCATAAGCCATATCACGACGGCGAAAATCACCTACTGTTGTAATATCGGTTAATGCCGTTACGCGGTTATTGTCACCAATTTGCATCGTAAATGGCTTTTCACCATCCGGTTCATGCCATACAGTCTGACCATGACACCCAATTGCAGTGATATCATTCGCAGTTAATCCGGTCTTCTTTAATAACCCTTTGACTGATTCGGCAAAAAGCGTTCCCAACTCATAATCGAGCTGCCCAACTGTTGATAATGTAGTTTGCTGACCCTGACAAATCGCCAGTAATTTTTGTTTAAGTTCCTGAGGAAATGGATGACTGTAATTTTCCTTTTGTATAACAGCCTTATCACTGATTTCTGCTAAAACGACATCGACTCCATCCATACTGGTGCCAGACATCACACCAATATAACGTCCTGACTTCATAAATATTCCCCTATTTAAAGAATGGATTACATCTGTAAATAAACCTGTGTAACTATAAAACACATTGATTTGGACTATATATGTTTCACTCAGAATATAAGAGATAAAATCTGAGTTTTGGAGAGCTCTTCACAAAACATGCTAAACTTTTGGTCAGGAATTATTCCTATTGGCGTTCAATGTAGAAATTTATTATATATTTATAGAGAGGCTATTAATGTATAGAATAAGTAACTCGTAAAATTATTATACTTGTTACTGATCATTGTAGCCGAATGCTTGATTGTAGGGTTATTACCAGATTTCTCTCGAGGCATTAAAATTAGGAGTAACTATGTTCAAACGTTTCCTGGTTGGTGCAGTTGTAGTAACAACATTATCCGGATGTGCTGACATGGGAGCACTGTCTAGTGATACTTACTCAATTGATCAGGCCAAACAAATTCAAAACGTAACCTACGGGACTATTTTGTCTGTCCGTCCGGTCACTATAAAAGGCTCTCAGTCTGGCAACCAAAACATGCTAGGAGCGATTGGCGGAGCAGTATTAGGGGGATTGTTAGGTGATTCGGTTGGCGGCGGTAGAGGGCAGAGGCTTGCAACAGCCGCTGGTGCTATTGTCGGTGGAATGGCAGGTCAAGGAATTGAAGGTGCTATCGATCAAACAAAAGGTGTCGAATTGGAAATCCGTACTGACAGCGGAAGAAATATTGTTGTGGTGCAAAAACAGGATCAGGTTTTATTCAGTAAAGGACAACGTATCAAAATTGCCGATAGTGGCGACTCAACAACGGTCTCTCCTATCTAATAGAGTTAAAGTATATTTAAAAAAATCGCGGATCACCAAAATATGGCCCGCGATTTTCTTTTTATCGATTAATTTTTATATTACCTGTTTATGTAATTGGCTAATATTTTTTTCGATTTTTTTTATTACAGAAGCAAGTAGAATTAACTCATCATGAGTAATTCCCTCCAAGATGTCTTTCCTCGTCGAACCAATAACACTATCCACTTCTCTGATAAAATTTTCTGACTCTTCTGTTAATTTGATTCTTTTAGCGCGCCTATCATTAGCACATGTGTGCCTTGTAATGAGTTTCTTTTCTTCTAATTGATCTAAAGTTCTTACCAGGGATGGTTGTTCAATACCAATTGCTTTTGCAAGTTGTATCTGTGACTGCTCCGGTGGTAACAAACTAATATTGTAAAGAGTAACCCAATGTGTCTGAGTTAATTTCAACGGCTTCAAACGATGATCAATTAAAGCGCGCCAAACACGAACTAAACGTGCCAGGTCTGATCCCAATGTCAATTCCAATTACCCCTCCTTATAATTAGAGACTCATATAACATCAATGAATTATCCAATCAGTTTATTCATATGAATAATGGATACGCATCCTATATCTTGCTCACATTAGTAGAGTCAGATATTTCGCTAATTACTTAATTAGTATCGCGTTGGCTTGTTACTTAAAGTTGACATCTTCGTCGCCCTAAAGAGCGAAGTTTTACGGCGCACCGAATAAAATCGCGCATTAATCCACCAACGATATAAACTGTATAAAATAATCCTCCAACTTAACTATTAAGATTTTAAATATCAACGAAACAGATACAAACTCCAAAAAATAGACACAATACCGCTCGGTTAAAGTTCTATAAGAATAACCGCCATCCAAATACTAATCTATATATTTTTACATTAATATCATTTTTATCTTACAGTTAGCGTTAAATAGATAATAAAATTCATTAAAAACAAACAGATAACTAATTAGCGCGATTATTGTTCAATAATTAATTATTTGATAAGAAACCTTTACCTTAAGGATTTAATTAGTCAATCTCTGTAATATTTTTAAATGACCTATATCAAATAAAAAATAGGTAATATGAATAAAATATCACTTTATCATGGCAAAAGTTCTTAACCACAATGAAAATATGAAATATTATTCATATAAGAAAATTTCATTAACAGTTAAAAATGTGAATTAAAATAACCCAAGCTGTTTTGATGGGACAACTTCATCATGCCCGTTATTTTTCAGTGTCCGCAGATATCTAGCATGGCATAACCGCAATATTTCTCTTTTTTGCCCATCAGATAATTTCATCCACATAAAGCGCTCTTCTCGATTGCGATAGCAACCTCGACAGAAACCACGGGGACCAGATTCACAAATCCCCTTGCAAGGATTAGGAATAACAAAAAACTCTAGTTGCTCAGCCATGTCATCCTCCTGTATACAAAATTACCTAAACGATTATCTCTGAGAGAATTGCAACACTAGCTAGATCCAGCTCACATCAAATAATGATTACAAAATAGTAGCGAGTAAAACAAAGGTGAAAGGACGCATTGAATTACCTTATGTTTACCATATATAGTTAAAAAACAATGGGGTCAGAGCACGAAATTTTGATCTTTTGCTATTTCGTAAAATTAATATTTTTATATAAAACCATAAACATAAGAGGTAATCATGCGTCTACTTCATACAATGATCCGTGTTGGCAACATGCAACGCTCGATTGATTTTTATACTAAAGTAATGGGCATGCGTCTACTTCGTACGAGTGAAAATCCAGAGTATAAATATTCCCTCGCCTTTGTAGGTTACTCTGATGAAAGCCAGGGTGCGGTCATCGAATTAACATACAACTGGGATGTTGAAAGCTACGAAATGGGTACAGCATTCGGCCATATTGCTTTAGGTGTTGATGATGTTGCGGCAACGTGTGAGCGTATCAAACTTGCCGGGGGAAATGTCATTCGTGAAGCTGGGCCAGTGAAAGGCGGAACAACTGTTATCGCTTTTGTTGAAGATCCTGACGGCTATAAAATCGAACTTATTGAAAATAAAAGCGCCAGTAGTGCATTAGGCCATTAACTATTTTCCATATGCAAGTCTCCATATACAAGGGCATCTTTAGCATGCCCTTCGTTTCCACTAGGTAGATATTACTTCTGCAATGCTCAATAAATTTTGTCATAATATCCGCTATCCTGAAGTTAAGAATAAAATCAGATGTCTAATATAAAAGATCAAAACATGCTCAGTGGGCGCTTTCGTGGCTATTATCCCGTTGTTATTGATGTAGAAACCGCGGGGTTTAATGCGCGGACAGATGCTTTACTTGAAATAGCTGCAACGACGTTAAAAATGGATGAAGAAGGTTGGCTCGCGCCGGCTGATACGCTGCACTTCCATATTGAGCCCTTTGAAGGAGCCAACCTTGATCCCGCCGCGCTGGCATTTACAGGTATTGACCCGACTAATCCATTACGGGGTGCCGTCAGCGAATATACTGCGCTGCATGCCATTTTTAAGATGGTCCGTAAAGGTATGAAAGGGAGTAATTGCAATCGTGCCATTATAGTTGCTCATAATGCCAGTTTTGATCACAATTTTGTTATGGCAGCGGCTGAACGCTCTGGTTTAAAACGTAATCCATTCCATCCTTTTGCCACGTTTGATACGGCTGCGCTGAGTGGTTTGGTACTTGGTCAGACTATTCTGGCAAAAGCCTGCATTACAGCAGAAATCCCTTTTGACAGTAATCAGGCACACAGTGCTCTCTATGATACAGATCGGACGAGTCTGCTTTTCTGCGAATTGGTTAATCGCTGGAAGCGACTAGGTGGTTGGCCTATGGCCACTCCGGACGGCGAAGCCTGATAAACTAAGAGCCTATTTTATTAGGCTCTTAGCTCCAATAATGATTATCAAATATTACTGGTTGTCTTCTTGCTCACGGTATTTATCCGCAGTTTCTTTAATCAATGTTTGTAGTTCACCGCGTTGATACATCTCCATCAGGATGTCACATCCCCCGACTAACTCACCATCAACCCAAAGCTGAGGGAATGTCGGCCAGTTAGCATACTTAGGTAATTCAGCACGGATATCCGGGTTTTGCAAAATATCCACGTAAGCAAAACGTTCACCGCAGGCAGATAAAGCCTGAACAGCCTGAGCAGAGAAACCACAGCTTGGCAGCTTCGGTGAGCCTTTCATGTACAGCAAAATCGGGTTTTCATTAATTTGGCGTTCGATTTTCTCAATTGTCGTCATTTTTACTTCCTTAAACCGCAGGTGCTGTTTATCAGCATCAGAAAAGATTGATTCAGAATACCACTTTCTGGTGCTGATTTTCTACAGCGAACGTGCTGCTACAAATTTTTATCATGAACAACATTTTGTAATCGCTGAGGTTTCCATACCCTATAAATATTTAATCCATTAAAACTGAACAGTTCTACATCAGCTCATCATTAAATCGCATCTTTTTCCCTGTTATTTAGCAGAAAAGTTGTTAAGATAATCACTAAAATAGCAACATGATAATAAGCTTAAATTTGCTCTATCCATGATTAATACTTTACGAATCATGGTTTATAAAGCCAAAAACCCGATATTAAAAGGAGTATGCAATGTCTTTTGAATTACCAGCATTACCTTATGCTAAAGATGCCTTAGAACCTCATATCTCAGCAGAAACTCTGGAATATCATTACGGCAAACATCACAATGCTTATGTTGTGAACCTGAACAACCTGATTAAAGGTACAGAATTTGCCGGAAAAACACTGGAAGAAATCATCAAAACTTCTGATGGCGGTATCTTCAATAATGCTGCGCAAGTATGGAACCACACTTTCTACTGGCACAGCCTGTCACCAAACGGTGGTGGTGAACCTACCGGCAAAGTGGCAGAAGCAATTAACAAAGCTTTCGGCTCTTTTGCTGAATTTAAACAGCAATTTACTGATGCAGCCCTGAAAAACTTCGGCTCCGGCTGGACATGGCTGGTCAAGAAAACTGATGGTAGCCTGGCTATCGCTAATACTTCCAATGCAGCAACTCCGCTGACTGGTGAAGATAAGCCTGTTCTGACTGTTGATGTTTGGGAACATGCTTATTACATCGATTACCGCAATGCACGCCCTCAATATCTGGAGCATTTCTGGGCTCTGGTTAACTGGCAGTTTGTGGAAGAAAATCTGGCTTAATTAGCCTATCAGTTAAATACAAGGGTAAGTTTTTCCGGTTCTGCACACGTGTCCCATTCATGGATACTTTCTGAAATCGTGAAAAACTTCCCCTTGAAAAAATAGATGGCGTTTCACCACAATATTATTTCCGGACTTAAGGTTATTTCCGGACTCAAGCGATCAAACAGAGACTCGCCAGAAAAACAATCATGACTAACGCACTACAGGCAGTCAATAATCCCAATTTCAGATCTGTATCCATAAACCATCCTCATCGTGAAAATTAAGACTCAGCAACATCATAAATTTTAAGTGGTTATTTATCTCAAAGATTAAAAATCGCACTGTGATATTTAATACATATACTTTATAGCATCGATTACTGCTTTCACTTTTGAGCTAGATCAGACAAAATTCACGGTTTCTCGCTAAATTATTGCCAGTTATCTTCCTATATACAAATATAATACTGGCAAATGATTAACAAAGTTCTATATCCAGATAAAGGGTATACAAATTTAGACCAAAAGGTCAGGAGTCCTTTTTATCATGGCAACGATTAAAGATGTGGCTAAACGCGCTGGTGTTTCAACCACAACCGTATCCCATGTTATTAATAAAACCCGTTTCGTCGCCGAAGATACGAAGGCCGCAGTATGGGCTGCCATTAAGGAACTGAATTATTCTCCCAGTGCTGTTGCCCGAAGCTTAAAAGTCAACCACACAAAATCTATCGGGTTATTGGCAACCTCAAGTGAAGCACCCTATTTTGCTGAAATAATCGAGTCTGTCGAAAATAGTTGTTATAGCAAAGGCTATACATTGATTTTATGTAATTCCCATAACAACCTCGACAAACAAAAAGCTTATCTCGCGATGCTGGCGCAAAAGCGCGTAGATGGTTTATTAGTTATGTGTTCAGAATATCCTCAACAATTGCTGGGGATGCTGGAGGATTATCGCAATATTCCTATGGTTGTCATGGATTGGGGGGAATCCAGAGGGGACTTTACGGATGCCATTATTGATAATGCCTTCCACGGTGGTTATTTAGCTGGCCGGTATTTGATTGAACGTGGGCATCGTGATATTGCCTCCATTCCCGGTCCACTAGCCAGAAACACCGGTGGCGGACGTCATCAGGGTTTTCTCAAGGCACTGAAAGAAGCCAATATCACTATTCGGGATGAATGGGTTGTTCAGGGGGATTTTGAGCCTGAATCAGGTTATCAGGCAATGTGTAAGATCTTAAACCAGAAACATCGCCCTACTGCTGTGTTCTGTGGCGGGGATGTGATGGCAATGGGAGCTATTTGTGCTGCCGATGAAATGGGTTTACGCGTTCCTCAGGATATTTCCATCATTGGTTATGACAATATCCGTAATGCACGCTATTTCACACCAGCACTGACAACCATTCATCAACCTAAAGAGCGGCTGGGACAAATGGCTTTCTCCACGCTACTTGATAGAATTATCAATAAACGTGAAGATGCCCAAACTATTGAGGTCCACCCGCGTCTTGTAGAGCGTCGCTCTGTTGCCGATGGTCCTTTTATTGATTATCGCCGCTAACAGTTAGTCTTCTTGTAGCCATTCAGCATTAAGCGTTGTGTTATCACCAAGATACTCAAGCAACCAGCTTAATGCAGGTGAATGGCTTTTTTGCGACCATGTCAGACAGCACGGGCTATCAGGTAACGGCTGCTCAAGTTCAAGCACACACAATTTTCCCTGACGAATAAGCGGTAATGCCCGGTGTTTAGGTACCATTCCCACACACAATCCCTCCATTAGACAGGATAACCCCGCTTCCCAGTCAGGAACAACCAGCCGCCGCTGATTATCTAAAGCCCATGTATCACGTTTAGGCAGGGCACGTGATGTATCCTCAAGACATAAACTGGCATAAGGCCGCAATTGGTCATCATTTAATTTTTCCGTTACGAGCACCAACTCATGCTCAGGGCTGGCAACACACAGCCATGGCATAAAACCCATATCCCTGAAACTGTATCGCTCGCCAACCGGAGAAGCGCGTGTTGCTCCAATAGCAACATCAACACGCCCATCCACCAGCGCATCCCATACACCATTAAAAACTTCGGGATAGATAAATAACTCAATATCCGGAAAATGACGATAGAAATCCAAAATAAGCTGACGTGTCCGTTCTGGTTTAACAACCTGATCAACAGCGATACTGAGTTGTCCGCGCCATCCGTTTGCTACCTGCTGACATTGGTGCCGGGTATGATTCATTTTTTTGATAACAGAACGGGCATCCTTAACAAAAATGGCTCCTGCTTCAGTTAACTCTACGTCACGGTGACGGCGTTCGAACAGAGAAACTGCCAGCCATTCTTCAAGTTGCTTTATCGTATAACTGACAGCAGAAGGCACACGATGAAGCTCTGATGCAGCCGCACTGAAACTTCCTGTTCTTGCCACCGCATCAACAACTTCCAGAGAATATTCAGACCACATGTTTCTTCCTTTTAATTTTTTTCATCGCATGGTACAAATAATACCGTTTCACAATCAAAAATCACGCCATATAAAATAAGCTCCATATTTCTTTATCAATTACCACACCGATTGACTAACGCGATTTATTAACACAATGACAACAAATAAAAACTCTCTTCCATTTATGTTTTATCTTGCTGGCCTGAGTATGCTCGGCTACTTAGCCATTGATATGTATCTACCCGCCTTTGATGCTATGAGTAAAGATTTAAACACATCAAAAGGTGCTATCAGTGCAAGCCTTAGCATTTTTCTCGGCGGTTTTGCCGTTGCTCAGCTTTTATGGGGATTACTTTCTGATCGTCTGGGAAGAAAGCCTGTTCTGATTATCGGTTTATCCCTGTTTTGCCTCAGCTGTCTGGGCATACTTTGGATAACAGATGCGACTCAATTACTTGTCCTGAGATTTATTCAGGCTGTTGGGGTCTGCTCTGCTGCCGTTTCCTGGCAGGCTCTGGTTGTCGACAGATATGATGCTGAACGCACGAAACGTGTTTTCGCTATGATTATGCCATTAGTGGCGCTTTCCCCTGCCCTTGCACCATTATTAGGCGCATGGTTACTGTCACACACAAGCTGGAGGGTTATCTTTCTTGTCTTGATGGTGGTAACGCTGTTACTACTGATACCCACACTTTTTCTGGCGAACAAACGTGTTCCCATTGATACCAGCGCAGATAATCATAGTGCTTCTTTCTTCACCTTATTGAAGTCATCAGTTTTTAGCGGCAATGTTTTGATTTATGCTTCCTGTAGCGCCGGCTTTTTTGCCTGGTTAACAGGTTCACCAACTATTTTGAATAGTATGGGTTATGACGCGACAGATATCGGTTTAAGTTATATTCCACAAACTTTGGCATTTATGGTGGGTGGGTATGGCTGCCGTATTTTGTTAGAAAAAGTTAAAAGTGAAACTATATTTCCTATCTTATTGGCAGGTTATGCCATAAGCATGGTACTTATCTATTTAGCTGCCTGGTTCTATCCTTCTTTCATCGTTATTCTTATTCCTTTTTGTGTTATGGCAGCAATGAATGGCGCTTCTTATCCGATTGCTGTAGCAAATGCTCTTTCCGTTTATCCGAAAGACAGCGGTAAAGCTGCCGCATTGCAAAATGCTTTACAATTAGGCCTTTGCTTTATTGCCAGTATGCTTGTTGCTATGTTTATGAAAAGTCCTCTCTTATCAACGACAACAGTGATGGTAGCCACCATTATCCCAATGGTGATAGGTTATTATTTACAAAAGAGAAAGGATGATATTAGTAACTAATTATCAATCAATTAGTCACCATTCAATATAATACCTAAGAATATTCTCAACGAAAGGCCATATAATAATATGGCCTTTCTCTTGCTTATTGTTTAAATATTATTTCACTCATATACTCATATGGATTCATTATTCTAAAAACTCGGAATTTGAGGTTTAGAAGAGCAATGAAGCTCTCTTTTATATCACGGAAGAACGACATAACTGCCTTTAAGTCATTTTCTGATTAGTTTCAATATTCCTATGGATTTCAAGATGCAGTTTAACGGCAAGAAAACAAATCCCGGGAAGCATAAATAACCAGTAACAAAGAGGTACCTCAAAATTCCACCACATAAATGTTGGAGAGTATATGAGTTCATCTTTCGTTGAAGAAAATAAAAAAATCACTGACCAGTGGCATAGGATTGCAAATGACCTGCTTCAGGAAGCAGGCATTCAAATTAATGGAAAACGCCCTTTTGACATACAAGTCAAAAACCCTGATTTTTATAAAAGAGTATTGAAACAGGGATCTTTAGGATTAGGCGAAAGCTATATGGATGGCTGGTGGGATTGTGAGCGTTTAGATGTTTTCTTTTATAAAATATTACGGGCTGGTCTGGAACACAAAATTCCAAAAAATTTTAAGGACATTTTGATGGTTGTGACTTCCCGCCTGTTTAATTTACAGTCCCCCAAACGGGCATGGATTGTAGGGGAAGAACATTACGATTTGGGTAATGACCTATTTACACTCATGCTTGATCCCAATATGCAATATTCATGCGGCTACTGGAAAGATGCGAATTCACTGGAAGAAGCTCAGTCTAATAAACTGCGGTTGATTTGCGAAAAATTACAGTTATCGCCGGGTATGACTCTGCTGGATATCGGTTGTGGTTGGGGCGGATTAGCCGCTTACGCAGCCAAACATTATTCCGTTTCCGTCACTGGAGTCACTATTTCAGTAGAGCAACAAAAATATGCTCAGGAGCGCTGTAAAGATCTGGATGTGAAAATTATCCTTGAAGATTATCGGGATCTAAACCTCCAGTTTGACAGAATCGTTTCTGTCGGCATGTTTGAACATGTAGGCTCCAAAAATTATGCTAACTATTTCGACGTAGTACGTAGGAATCTGAAGCCTGATGGTCTTTTCTTACTGCACACAATTGGTTCCAACCGGGATAAAGTGAATGTCGATGCGTGGATCGGTAAATATATTTTCCCTAATGGGCATTTGCCATCAATTGCAATGATTGCCAAAGCCAGCTCCGGGAAATTTGTGATGGAAGACTGGCATAACTTCGGAGCTGACTATGATCGTACTCTGATGGCATGGTATGAACGTTTTATTACAAACTGGGATAAAATAGCTCATAATTATAGCCCCCGCTTCAAACGAATGTTCAGTTATTATCTGAATGCCTGCGCCGGGGCATTTCGCGCCAGAGATATCCAGTTATGGCAGGTTATGTTCAGCCCACGTGGAATTGAAAATGGATTAAGAGTTCCGCGTTAATATTTTACTAGTGGGTTTGGAATACCATTAAAAAGCTACAGAAGTGAAATCTGTAGCTTTTTTCTGCAAAATTTTAATTACCTTCCAACTGTGATAATACTTTTTCTTGTTCTTTCTGCGCCATGAAGCGTTCAACAGTATCTACAATCGCTTGAGTCTGTGGATCAATTTCAATATTCACTTTATGACCGATACGCTTTTTACCCAATGTCGTGCGCTCTAATGTTTCCGGTATCAAATGAACACAAAAACGATTATTTACTACATCGCCAATAGTCAGACTAATTCCATCAATGCCAACAAATCCTTTATGCAGGATATATTTCATTAATTGTTTGTCATAAATACGGAACCATATTTCATGGTTATTTTCTGAAGTGAAAATTTTCGCAATTTCAGCTGTTGTAATCACATGCCCGGACATTAAATGCCCGCCAATTTCATCACCGAATTTTGCTGCCCTTTCCAAATTAACTAAATCACCAATCTTAAGCTCACCAAGATTAGTCAGACGCAGCGTCTCTTTCATCAAATCAAAGCTAATCAAGTCACCATCAATTTTTGTGACAGTCAGACAACAGCCATTATGAGAAACGGAAGCTCCCGTTTCAATATCAGGTAATAATTCAGCCGGAAATTTGACTATATGAGTCCGAAAATGTGTTTTTTCTTCAATAGCAACTATAGGCGCCTTTCCCTGAACAATGCCTGTAAACATGGGGAACCTCTTTCATCGTTTTACATAATAAGTTAGTGTAACCCACTAATCTCTTTTAAACACTATTTCACGTGTAATGTTATTACTCATTTAGACTAAATATCAAACAATGATTGGATTAGTAAAATGAGTCCTATACAATACCTATGTTAACAAGAGGTTGCTTTTCAAACAGTTCTGTTTGCTCGCAGAAATATTCCTTGTTTTTTCTATCGTCAATTTTTCAATTAAAAGGTGTAGTACGTGCAGAAATATTTAAATGAAGCGCGTAGTTTGCTCGCTCTGGGGATCCCCGTCATTATCGCTCAGTCTTCACAAACTGCGATGGGAGTCGTCGATACAGTCATGGCCGGTAAAGCAGGTGCAATAGAAATGTCCGCTGTTGCTATAGGGACATCAATCTGGCTGCCAGCTATTTTGCTTGCGCAAGGGATTTTGATGGCTTTAACACCGATCGTTGCCCATATGAATGGCTCAGGCCAGAGAAAAAATGTTGCAGGTCAAATCCAGCAAGGTTTTTGGCTGGCAACATTTCTTTCTATCTTTGTGATGACGATTTTATATAACTGCCGATTTATTATAGAAGCACAGCATAATGTAGATCCCGTTCTGGCACAAAAATCCATCGATTTTATCCATGCAATTATGTGGGGGGCGCCTGGTGCCTTGTTCTATCAGGTTTTACGCTGCCAGTGTGAAGGGCTGTCAAAAACCAAACCAGCGATGGTCATTGGTGTTATAGGGCTGTTAGTGAATATCCCTGTCAACTATATTTTCATTTACGGTAAGTTTGGTGCACCAGAACTTGGTGGTGTAGGTTGTGGGGTTGCAACTGCGAGCGTTTACTGGGTTATGTGTTTGTTACTACTTACCTATGTTAAACACGCACCATCCCAGAAAGATATTCATACATTTGAGAATTTTTCTCGCCCTCACTCGCATACACAAAAACGCATTACTCTGTTGGGATTGCCTATCGGTCTGGCTATGTTCTTTGAGGTGACATTGTTTGCTGTTGTCTCTTTACTGCTCTCCCCTCTTGGAGTAGTGGATGTTGCAGGGCATCAAATCGCGCTCAATTTCAGTTCACTGATGTTTATGTTCCCGCTGTCATTTGGTATCGCAGCTACTATCCGGGTGGGTTATAACCTCGGACAGAAATCAACTGAAGGTGCCAAAGTATCAGCTTATACCAGCCTTGCGCTCGGGTTAATAATTGCTAGCATAACCGCCGCATTCACGACAATATTCCGTGAACCAATTGCTATGATGTATAACGATAATCCTGAAGTGGTCATATTAGCATCTAATCTGATGCTATTTGCTGCTATTTACCAGCTTTCCGATTCTGTTCAAGTCATTGGCTCAGGTGTATTACGTGGATATAAAGATACGCGCTCTATTTTCGTTATCACTTTCATCGCCTATTGGATTTTCGGATTACCAAGTGGTTATATTCTGGCATTGACCAATCTTGTTACTGAACCTATGGGACCACAAGGTTTCTGGATTGGGTTTATTATCGGATTAACTGTTGCAGCAATTATGATTGGCTACCGGATTTTGTGGTTACAAAAGCAGCCTGATCATGCTGTCCTTGCTCGTTCTACCCGTTAATTTAGTACATTAAATTAATATCTCAAGGGGAAAAAGCTGCAAATTCACACTAAAAGATGTAATTGCGAGCAATCAAACACGAATTTGCATTTTTTCCCTTGCCAGATAGCTCAGCGATCGTTAATATTCGTCCCCGTTGTCACCCATAGAAATTTAGATTGCGTCCGTAGCTCAGTTGGTTAGAGCACCACCTTGACATGGTGGGGGTCGGTGGTTCGAGTCCACTCGGACGCACCAAATATCTGGTTGGCATAGCAACTCAAATTTATGTGCGTCCGTAGCTCAGTTGGTTAGAGCACCACCTTGACATGGTGGGGGTCGGTGGTTCGAGTCCACTCGGACGCACCATACAATTGATATCCTCCGTTTTATTATCTTTAATACCTTCACTATTTTTCTAATAACCACTCGAATTTTTTATAAAAACACTTTTTCCATCCACAATATTCAAGCTACTAAAAATTATTTTTTCACTGTTGCGCAACAACTCTCTGATTTTTCTGATATGAACATGCTCATTTTTTATTCTTTTCAGATAAATTTTTTCAAGAATCACTTTTTGATTCATTTCACAGAAATTAGCCTCTATAATACGGCCCTGTCATTAGTTGAATGGTTTCAGCCAATTAATTTACCGAATCCAGAAAAAATTGCAGATGATTAATCGCTCTAAATCCACATGGTTAATACATGCCTGGCTTGATGAAAAACAACCAATTGACACTTTTCTGCCATCCGTTTTCCATGTATGTTGCGCAACTTAAAATGCCAGACTAACAGAGCCAAGTGACACTGGCATATAATGTCAATGGTTGGTAATACACTCTTTTTAATCCATTAAAACCAGTAGTAGATAGATTGTCATGAAAAAAACCAAAATTGTTTGTACTATCGGGCCAAAAACTGAATCCGAAGAAAAACTGACCGAACTGCTTAACTCAGGCATGAACGTTATGCGCCTGAATTTTTCTCACGGTGACTACGAAGAACATGGTCAGCGTATTAAAAATATCCGCGCAGTCACTGCAAAAACCGGTAAAAAAGCAGCTATCTTACTGGATACTAAAGGCCCTGAAATCCGCACCATGAAGCTGGAAGATGGCAACGATGTTTCCCTGACAGCTGGCCAGACTTTCACCTTTACAACTGATCAATCCACTATCGGCAATCAGGAGCGCGTTGCCGTAACCTATTCAGGCTTACCAGCTGATTTATCTGTAGGTAATACAGTTTTGGTCGATGATGGCCTGATTGCCATGACAGTAAAAGAGATAGCCGGCACTGAAGTTATCTGTGAAGTTCTGAACAACGGTGACTTAGGCGAAAACAAAGGCGTTAACCTGCCGAATGTTTCTATCAACCTGCCTGCTCTGGCAGAGAAAGATAAGCAGGATCTCATCTTTGGCTGTGAACAGGGTGTTGACTTTATCGCTGCTTCTTTCATCCGCAAGCGTTCTGACGTTCTGGAAATTCGTGAACACCTGAAAGCTCATGGTGGTGAACATATCCAGATTATTTCCAAAATTGAAAATCAGGAAGGTCTGAACAATTTTGATGAGATCCTGGAAGCCTCAGACGGTATCATGGTTGCCCGTGGTGATCTGGGTGTTGAAATCCCGGTAGAAGAAGTCATTTTCGCGCAGAAAATGATGATAGAGAAATGTAACTCTGCACGTAAAGTTGTCATCACTGCGACTCAGATGCTGGATTCCATGATCAAAAATCCACGCCCTACCCGTGCCGAAGCGGGTGATGTTGCCAACGCAATTTTGGACGGAACTGACGCAGTCATGCTTTCTGGTGAAAGTGCGAAAGGAAAATATCCAGTTGAAGCCGTTTCCATCATGGCAACTATCTGTGAACGTACAGATCGCGTTATGGGCAGCCGGATTGAAAATACCAAAACACAGAAGTTACGTGTAACTGAAGCGGTTTGCCGTGGCGCAGTAGAAATTGCGGAAAAACTGGAAGCCCCTCTGATCGTTGTTGCAACCTATGGCGGTAAATCTGCAAGATCTGTGCGTAAATACTTCCCTAATGCACGGATCCTCGCATTAACTACCAATGAAATCACTGCCCGTCAGTTATTGCTGGTTAAAGGTGTTGCTACACAGGTAGTCAAAGAAATTGCCTCTACTGATGATTTTTACCGTATCGGTAAAGAAGCTGCATTAGCCAGCGGTATGGCAAGTAAAGGTGATATCGTTGTGATGGTGTCCGGTGCATTAGTACCAAGCGGCACAACAAATACATCTTCTGTTCATGTACTGTAATTATTTTTGATTACAAAGCAGATCGCTCGTTAATTGAGCGATCTGCGCTTATAAATAATCCCTCCATATTTTTGTCCCTCCCCCCGCTAATAAAAAAATGTGCTCCTGTAATAAACGCAAAAACAGGAATAAAAGATGTATAATAAATACACTAATTATTTTAAAATTATTGACGTTAATACGCATCATTAAAGCATTTTACTCACTTAACCCACGGATTCTGCCAGATAAAAATGTGTCAAAATAATAAAATAGGCAATGGGATATTGTTGGTTTATTACATCAGTACAGTGAAAAACTGGAAGATACATCACGTAATGTTTGAGATTTTTCTGATTTAATTATTCCTCTCATTACCGTTTTATTGTAGTTATCTAAAAATTATTAACTTATTTTAGAGCGAAAAACAGTAGAATTTGTTTATCCGGACAAAATTTATTCTCTTTCTAAAAAAGTTTGTGTAATAATTAGATAGCTACTTGAAGATTAACTTAATCTAGAGGGTATTGTGATGAATCGTACTAAAATTGTACTTGGCGCAGTAATTCTCGCTTCTACGATGTTAGCAGGTTGTACAAGCACAGCTAAAAAAGTTGACCAGCTTTCTTCTCAGGTTCTAACTTTGGGTTCCAAAGTTGACCAACTGAGCAACGAAGTTGGCTCAATGCGTTCTGATGTACAAACAGCTAAAGACGAAGCAGCTCGTGCTAACCAACGTCTTGACAACCAAGTTCGTTCCTACAAAAAATAAATTTGTAGCATTTTCAAGAATGGCGTACTTAATAAGTACGCCATTCTTTATGTATATCTTGGATTATCTACAGGTTAGGTCATGACTTAGTCTGATAGACTGGTGTGGGCTGATTCAACGGAGGTAGTTTAACGGGCTGAACGTTCAGAGTGTCGTCTTCACGCTCCTCCACTAACTGTGATATTTCTTTTTCCCTGTGGCTGGATGAAAGTCCTTTCTCATTTACTGCTACTGGTATTCCAGAACGACGAATAATTTCCTGATCGACCAAAACAACATTGGTTCCCTTGTTTCCAATAAATTTTGATAACCCTTCCGGGCGCTTAATTGGCATGGTCTGAGGATCATCGGCTTCTGTTTTTGACAACGGCTGATGAACTTCAACATAGCGTTTTCCATCCGGCTCTACTGCATATTTGATCGGTTCATTAATAATCTGAACACGGGTTCCTCTTGGAACATTGTGAAAAAGCGCTTTAATGTCATCAGGACGTAAACGTATACAACCGGAGCTAACACGCATGCCAATACCAAAATTGGCATTAGTGCCATGTATCAGATATTCTCCACGCCCGGCTGACAGACGCAAAGCAAAATCACCCATTGGGTTATCTGGCCCGGCAGGTATTACAGCAGGCAGAATAATCCCTCGACTCGCATAATCCTTGCGAATATTTGCAGTAGGCGTCCATGTGGGATTTTTAATAAGCTGGCTGACTGAGGTTGTCATTGTTGGTGTATTGCGCCCAAGCTGCCCGATGCCGATTGGATACACAATGACACTATCTTTCCCTTTCGGATAATAATAGAGCCTCATTTCAGCCAGATTAATAACAATACCCTGACGGGGGGTATTGGGAAGCAACATCTGTGATGGGATGACCAGCTTGGTTCCGGGTTTAGGTAAATACGGATCAACACCAGGATTGGCTTCTAACATCGCCAACAGACCTATTTGGTATTTAGCGGCTATGGCTTCCAGCGGAAGTCCATCATTAGGAACGACATAGATGGAATTCTCACCAATCAGGCTACTGTTAGCAGGTGGTAGCGGATATTCCACCGCATAAGCCATATTAGCTATCCCGCAGAACGACAACATGCCGATCAAGAAAGTACTGATAAAAGTCAAAAATCGCTTCATACACACTTCCTCAATGATATTTGAATGCCAGTGGTTAATTAATAGCCTCATATAAGGCTATTTTACCCCCTTTGCCACAATAAAAACTAAGAAAACTGCTTTTATATACCAAATATTAGGACAATATCGCTGTAGTCAAACGAGATGTGCAACATAATTGTTGCTGTCCGTTATAAATATCAATCTGCCAGACCTGATGGGAACGTCCAAGATGGATTGCTTTGCAGACTCCTTTAACTATACCATCACGCACGGCTTTAATATGATTCGCATTAATTTCTACACCGACAACTTTCTGTTCACCTTCAGAGCAAAGATAGCCAGCAAGTGAACCCAGTGATTCTGCCAACACCACAGATGCCCCACCATGCAAAATCCCGAATGGCTGTTTAGTTCGTTGATCAACCGGCATTGTGCCTTCAAGAAAATCATCACCAAGACGGGTTATTTCTATTCCAACATATTCTAGCATGCAGTCATTTCTCAATTGATTTAGCATGCTGACATCTGCGCTACGTTTCCAAATTTGTTGTTTCTGAATCACTACACTATCTCCAATAAAGCTTGTAATGGGTGTTTAAGTACTTTTCCTTCTATGCGCTTCACCTGACTACGGCATGAATAACCCGTGCTGAGGCAATGCTCCAAAGCAAGGTTGCTCAATGCTGGCGCCCATGAAAGCCGGTAAATACCCAGCGAGTTTTCGAGATTCTTTTTTTCGTGACCATACGTTCCAGCCATACCACAGCACCCCACGTTGACGTTATTTAAATTAGCGCCAAAGTGGTGAAAGATGTCACTCCACTGTTTACCGCTGTTAGGTAATGCTGTCACTTCTGTACAGTGACCAAACAGATACCAGTCATGACTAGGTGTTACATTGTCACATTTTTCTGTTGGAATAATTTCTGGCAATATATTAACCAGCCATTCATGAACTAATTGGACATTAAAATTACCCCGATGTTCACCGAGAATATCCCTGTATTCATCCCGATAACACAGAACTAAGGCTGGATCGACACCCACCATCGGAATATCCAATTGTGCCGCCCGATTCAGAAAATCAGCCGTTTTCCGGGCTGTCTTAGCAAACTTATTTAAGAATCCTTTGACGTGTTGCGCTTTTCCATTGGGAGAAAACGGTAACAACACTGACTGATATCCCAGTTTCTCAACCAGTCGCACAAAATCAGTTACCACTTTTGCATCGTGGTAACTGGTGAAAGGATCCTGAACAATAAGTACATGCTGTTTGCGCTGAGATGAGGATAAGGTTTCAAGCTGTTCCAGTGTCGTTCCCACCGCATAATGTCCTGCGAGTTGTTGCTGCAATGTCGGATAGGAAAGCTGAGGTAGATCAGCCATACCAATAGTATGCTGGCTGAGTTTTTGCACCCATGGCTGCCGCAGGAAGAAATTAAATACGCGGGGTGCTTTTGCCATTAATGGAGTACTGTCTTCAACATTAGCGACGATGTGATCACGCAACGGACGTAAATAACGGCTATGGTACAAAGCCAGAAAACGGGAACGAAATGATGGCACATCAATTTTAATCGGGCATTGTGTCGAACAGGCCTTGCAGGCCAGACAGCCTGACATCGCTTCTTTTACTTCATGTGAAAAATCATACTCTCCCCGCCATGCCTGCCAACTATAACGTGTTTTTTCAATCAGACCACGCAGGCTGGGGCGCGACTGGTCAAGCCCATGCTCCAGTAATTCAGGTTTAACACCCTGCTCCGTCAAAAGCCGCAGCCATTCCCTGACAAGAGTAGCTCTCCCTTTGGGCGAATGGATCCGATGCTGGCTTATTTTCATTGAAGGACACATCGGGCTTTTAACGTCAAAATTGAAGCATAGGCCATTACCATTACACTCCATTGCTCCACGGAATGTGCTTCTGACATTAACGGGGATCGCTCTGTCAAAAGTGCCTCGCTTGGCCGCATCAACCTTCATCATGGGAGCATCAATGCCGATCGGCGGGCAGATTTTTCCCGGATTCAGCCTGTTAAGCGGATCAAATGCGGCTTTAATCCGACGCAGTTCGTCGTATAATATTTCACCAAAGAAAGCGGGGCTATATTCTGCCCGAAAGCCTTTTCCGTGTTCTCCCCATAACAATCCACCATATTTGGCCGTCAAGTTAACTATTTCATCGGAAATCTGCTTCATTAGCATTTCCTGCTGAGGATCGCACATATCCAGTGCAGGACGAACGTGTAAAACACCTGCATCCACATGGCCGAACATACCATAATTAAGCTGATGGCTATCCAAGAGCTGGCGAAATTCAGCTATATAATCAGCAAGGTGCTGAGGAGGAACACACGTGTCTTCCACAAATGGAATGGGTTTGGCTACACCTTTACTATTGCCAAGTAAACCAACAGATTTTTTCCGCATCGCATAAATGCGTTCAATATCATCTAAATGGTGGCAGGTCTGGTAACCGATTATCCCGGCCTGATTGTTCATCATCAATTCATCAAGGCGCTGACAGAGCATATTAACCTGTTGATCAATTTGCTGTTCATCATTGCCACTGAATTCAACAATATTCAGCCCTTGCATATCCTTATCAGGCACATCGGTAATCAGCTCTTTTACTGAGTGCCAGATGATATCTTCCCGTGCAAGGTTGAGAACTTTAGAATCCACAGTTTCAACAGACAGTGCCTTAGCTTCAACCATAAATGGAGCGTTACGCAAGGCTGAATCAAAAGAATCATATTTTACATTTACAAGGCGCCTGACTTTTGGCAAAGGCGTAATATCCAGCGTTGCTTCGGTAATAAAAGCCAAAGTACCTTCAGAGCCCGTTAAGATGCGTGTCAGGTCAAAAGATTGCAGATCATCACTATAGACATGGCGTAAATCATACCCCGTCAAAAACCGATTAAGTTTTGGGAACTTTTCAAGAATTAATTCCCGTTGTTCACGACAGCGTTCGAGTACGGTTTTATAGATATGCCCGACGGTTGAATTTTCTTTCGCAATCGATTCCGCCAATGTTGTATTCATTGGGCGGGTATCAAACATTTCCCCACCCAGTAAAACAGCCCGGACGCCAAGTACATGATCTGACGTTTTTCCATACACCAGCGACCCCTGACCGGATGCATCGGTATTGATCATTCCACCCAATGTGGCACGGTTACTGGTTGATAATTCAGGAGAAAAAAAATAACCGAAAGGCTTTAGATATTGATTGAGCTGATCTTTGATAACTCCGGCTTCAACTTTAACCCACCCTTGTTCCGGGTTAATTTCCAGAATTCTTTTCATATAACGGGACATATCCACAACAATGCCATTGTTGAGTGCCTGCCCATTCGTACCCGTTCCGCCTCCCCGGGGGGTAAATGTCAGCGAATGGAAGCGCTTTTCTCCCGCAACTCTTGCCAACAGTGCAACATCAGCAGTTGAGCGGGGAAAGATAACCGCTTGTGGTAACAACTGATAAATACTATTATCTGTCGCCATAGTGAGTCGATCAGCGTAATTGCTGGCAGTATCGCCTGTAAAACCGGCTTCCTTCAGTACAGTCAAATATTCCTTTACCAGTTCACTGACTCGGGGGGCTTGTGGTATACGTGGGATCATTGGCTCATTGCCCCTTTTCTAATAATTGTCCACATTGCTATAGTTATATACTACCTTCATTGTCGGGTTCAGACAGGGATCTGAACAGGCAGGCTTTTAACAATATCACAATATTTGCCAGTTTTGAGCAACATGTGAAATAACGTTATATTTATTTACCATTGTGGATCCCGACAGTATTTTTAATCGCCGAGAGAAATCATTTCATGGAAAAATCGCAACCACATCAGGATTTACCCAAGCTGCTATTTGTACTGTTCTTCATTTTACTGCTCATTACAACCAGCTTTTGGGTTTTAAGTCCATTTGTTTTAGGGTTCATCTGGTCAGGAATGGTGGTTATCGCAACTTGGCCGCTAATGGAAAAAATACAGCGACGTTTATGGGGAAAACGTTGGATAGCAGTTTCCATTATGACGTTACTGCTCATTTTATTATTTGTTATTCCCATTGCATTATTGGTCAGCAACCTGCTGGAAAACAGTGCACCACTCATTGAATGGGCAAAATCTCCATCCAATATGCACCTACCTCAATTGGAGTGGCTAAATAAAATTCCGGTCGTCGGTCAGGATTTATATATTAAATGGCAGAACATCATCTCTGAGGGCAGTAATATGCTCATGGCTAAAATTCCGCCTTATATCGGAAAAGCAGCCACATGGTTTTTTGCTCAGGCTGCCAATGCTGGCCGGTTTCTATTCCACCTGACCTTAATGGTGCTGTTCAGTGTTCTACTTTACTGGAAAGGTGAACATGTGATGCAGGGAATTCGCCATTTCGCTATCCGGCTGGCAGGTAAACGAGGCGATGCGGTTGTTGTACTGGCTGCACGTTCTATCCGCGCTGTTGCCCTTGGTGTAGTTGTAACTGCCCTTGTGCAGGCCATCGCAGGCGGCATTGGGTTAGCAATTGCAGGTATTCCCTATGCTATGGTTCTGACTGTTCTGATGTTCGTGCTCTGCGTTGCACAGTTAGGCCCTCTGTTAGTTCTTATTCCATCTATTATCTGGCTTTACTGGACAGGCGAAACAACTCTGGGAACAATTTTAGTGGTCTGGAGTTTAATTCTGGTCACTATGGATGGTGTTCTTCGGCCTTTCCTTATTCGTCTGGGTGCCGATTTACCTATGGTTTTAATTCTTACTGGCGTCATTGGCGGCATACTTTCGCTCGGCGTAATTGGTTTATTTATCGGGCCGGTTGTACTGGCTGTTTCTTACAGCCTATTACTGGCATGGATGGATGAAGTACCCAAACCCGAAATTAAATAGAAGTCACTAAGCGGTATTTCAAAAAAATTCATATGCAATAATAAAACACAAAGCGCGGAAAATTATTTTTCCGCGCAATTATCATTAAAGTAAATGTATTATCTGGTGCCTATAAAAAATACACATTCATTCCATCAGTAAATAATCTCAAAAAACTTGTTACGAGAAAGTTGCTTTTTAAATTTGTTTTTCCAATTCTGATTTATTAAGAGAATTCTTAATGAATAAACTGATTTATTAAATTAGTATTCATTTCATCGAAACTATGTTTCCCATGAATAGCAGTCTTAGTTTGTATACGCCACAAACTGAGATGTGTGAAGTAATATATATTGCTGTGTGTAGTCTTTGCCTGTCAGCCCATGATAGGCTTTTTTTTTTGGAAAAAATTCCCATTGGAATTATATAAAATACCACTCGCATTAAAAAAGATCGTGTTATAAAGAAAAAAGCCTGAAAATATTTTTAACAGGCTTTTTAATTTATGTCTGAATTAGATGGTTATTAATTATTTCCTGCTAAAGAAACCCAGGTTTTCACCACTGTATCAGGATTTAATGATAAGCTGTCAATTCCTTCTTTCATTAACCACTCGGCAAAATCCTCGTGATCTGAAGGCCCCTGACCGCAAATACCAACATATTTTCCCTGACGCTTGGCCGCCTGAATAGCCATAGAAAGTAATTGTTTCACCGCATCATTACGTTCATCGAATAATTCGGAGACAACACCTGAATCACGATCCAAGCCTAATGCCAATTGAGTCATATCATTTGAGCCGATAGAGAAGCCATCAAAATGCTCGAGAAATTGTTCTGCTAATAACGCATTTGATGGGATTTCACACATCATAATGACTTTCAGCCCATTTTCACCACGCTTCAAGCCTTGTGATGCCAACTCTGATACAACGGCTTCGGCCTGCGCCACTGTACGTACAAACGGGATCATGACTTCAATATTTGTTAATCCCATAACATTACGTACCCGTTTGACTGCTTCACATTCCAGCGCAAAACACTGGCGGAAGCTGTCAGAGACATAACGACCGGCACCACGGAAACCAAGCATCGGGTTTTCTTCATGCGGTTCGTAGAACTCTCCACCCACCAGATTCGCGTATTCATTCGATTTGAAATCAGACAAACGGACAATGACGCGTTTAGGCCAGAATGCAGCGGCCAGCGTGGCAATACCTTCAGTCAG
Source organism: Xenorhabdus sp. PB30.3 (assembly GCF_963895965.1). Taxonomy (NCBI): domain Bacteria; kingdom Pseudomonadati; phylum Pseudomonadota; class Gammaproteobacteria; order Enterobacterales; family Morganellaceae; genus Xenorhabdus; species Xenorhabdus sp. PB30.3. The sequence continues at coordinate 77,670 of NZ_CAWQMW010000111.1, forward strand.
GCGTCCAACATAAAATTCAACAGGATCATCATAGCCTGTCATTAAAGATTTAATCTGTGCCTGTAATTCAGGAGATTGCTCAGAAAACTCAAGCAGTGCGCGGGGATGAACGCCAATCATGCGGTTTATGATGAATTCCAGACGCGCCAGCCCTACACCTTCATTCGGCAGGCAGGCAAAATCAAATGCGCGATCCGGATTACCAACGTTCATCATGATCTTAACATCCAATTCTGGCAGCTCATCAACCTGCGAACTTTGGATGCTGAAATCCAGTTTATTCCGATAAACAAAACCCGTATCCCCTTCTGCGCAGGAGACCGTGACCAGTTCACCTTCTTTCAGGCGTTCTGTTGCATCGCCACAACCCACAACAGCAGGAATACCCAGTTCACGGGCAATGATAGCAGCATGGCAGGTACGCCCTCCACGATTAGTCACAATCGCTGCTGCTTTTTTCATGATTGGCTCCCAATCCGGGTCAGTCATGTCTGTCACCAGCACATCGCCGACCTGAATGCGATCCATTTCACTGAGATTGTGAATAACCTTAACTGTACCAATACCGATTTTGTGCCCGATTGCACGGCCTTCCACCAGCACACTGCCTTGTTCATTAAGCTGATAGCGTTCCATCACCTGCTGATTGGAACGGACTGTTTCAGGGCGTGCCTGTACAATATACAGTCGACCATTATGCCCGTCTTTCGCCCATTCAATATCCATCGGGCGACCATAATGTTTTTCAATCAATAGGGCCTGCTTTGCCAATTCTTCGACTTCATTATCGGCAAGAGAAAAGCGGTTACGTAATGCCTCAGAAACATCTTCTGTCCGAACCTGCTGACCGTGTTCTTTGCTGTCTGCATAGACCATACGTATTTTTTTGGAGCCCAGATTACGTCGAACTATCGCTGGGCGATTATTTTTTAATGTAGGTTTATGCACATAAAATTCATCAGGATTTACTGCGCCCTGCACAACCATCTCACCTAAACCATAGGCAGATGTAATAAACACAACCTGATCAAAACCGGATTCAGTATCAATCGTAAACATGACACCGGATGATGCCAAATCAGAGCGTACCATCCGCTGTACACCTGCTGACAGCGCCACGCCACGGTGGTCATAGCCCTGATGGACACGGTAGGAAATAGCACGATCATTAAAGAGAGATGCGAAGACATGTTTAATGGCAACCATCACCGCATCAATACCCTGTACATTCAGGAAAGTTTCCTGCTGCCCTGCAAAAGAGGCATCCGGCATGTCTTCGGCCGTTGCGGAGGAACGGACAGCGAAAGAGGCATCAGGCTCACCTTCAGACAGTTGCAAATAAGCTTCCCGGATATCTTTTTCCAGTTGTGCTGTAAATGGCGTATCAATCACCCACTGACGGATCTGTGCACCAGCCTTAGCTAATTGATTGACATCATCAACATCTATTTCATCCAATAATTGATAAATACGCTGATTAACACCACTTTGTTCCAAAAAATCATTAAATGCCTGTGCTGTTGTAGCAAAACCATTGGGAACAGATACACCAAGGTCGGCCAGATTGGTGATCATCTCACCAAGCGAGGCGTTTTTACCACCGACCCGATTAACATCATTCATGCCTAGTTGGTTATACCAAAGTACATTACATGGGGTGAGGCCATTATTGGACATTGAAACTATCCTTTTTACATTCGGAGGTACAAATCGGAAAATTAGTGCTGCTCTTTACAGCAGGAAATAGCCTAGCACAATGTATTGCTATATATGGAAAGGTGAATCGATCAACCCAGCAATATTATTTTTTTACAGGTATAATCCAAAACACTATCTATAGTTGTTATTTGCAATAAAAACGATTCAGCTAATATTTTAATATATTCACCTACCCACTAATAAAAGAAAATACAATGATAGAGATCCCATTCCCGCAAAATCAGGAAAATGAACCACTGGAGCGTAGTGTCTTTTTCATCTCCGACGGTACAGCAATTACAGCAGAAGTCCTCGGCCATGCTGTATTATCTCAATTCCCAATTACGATGACGTCTTATACCTTACCCTTCGTCACCAGCAAAATAAGAGCCGAAGAAATCAGAAACCAGATAAATAATCTTTATCAGGCCACAAATATCAGACCACTGGTTTTTTATTCCATAATTTCCGGCGAGGTTAAAAATATTATTACCAGCAGTGACGGCTTTTGTCTGGATATAGTCCAGACTCTCGTCGCACCATTGCAGCAGGAAATCGGGCTGGAACCAAAACCAGAGCTACACCGTACACACGGTTTATCTAAAAAAAACCTGAGTCAGTATGATGCCCGCATTGCAGCCATTGATTATGCTCTGGCACACGATGATGGCATTTCACTGCGTAATCTCGATCAGGCACAAGTGATTATTCTGGGTGTTTCACGCTGTGGAAAAACCCCTACCAGCCTTTACCTTGCCATGCAGTTTGGTATTCAGGCAGCAAACTACCCTTTCACTGATGATGATATGGATAACCTACAACTCCCTGCCGGGCTCAAGCCGTTTCAGCACAAATTATTCGGCCTGACGATAAATCCTGAGAGGCTGGCGGCCATCCGTGAAGAACGCAGAGAAAACAGCCGTTATGCTTCTTTACGACAATGTCGTATCGAACTTGCTGAAGTTGAAGCTCTATTTCGTAAAAATAAGATTAATTACTTAAATACCACCAATTATTCTGTCGAAGAGATTTCAGCCAAGATTATTGACAGTATGGGACTGAAACGGCGTATGTTCTGACCCAAAGAATCAGCATAATTCAGGCATCATTAAAATTTCATACACAAGCGTTTCGCTTAAATTGACATTAATGTTTTGTTGAATTTATCGGAGGCTGAGTTATTGTAATTTCCATCACGCCAGGCTGCGCCTCAAAATGAAGTAGAATTCGAGAAAGTATATGTACAAAACAGATGAGCTACGAACCTGCTCTATTGATAAGCTGATAACAGCTAAAACCCTTTCTGAACAGTATCCGATATCAGAAAAAATACGCCAAAATGTGACGCTGTCACGAAAACGCATTGAAGCCATTCTCACTGGTAACGATCAACGTTTACTGGTTATTATCGGTCCCTGTTCTATTCACGATACCGATGCTGCTCTTGATTATGCATCACGCCTGCAAGTATTGCGTGAAAAATATCAGCATAGTCTGGAAATCGTCATGAGAACCTACTTCGAGAAACCGCGGACTGTTGTCGGCTGGAAAGGATTAATTTCAGACCCTATGCTGGATGGTTCCTGTCAGGTCAATAAAGGGATCTCACTTGCGCGCAATTTATTAATTAATATCAATGAATTGGGAATGCCTACCGCGACAGAATTTCTGGATATGGTGACCGGGCAGTATATTGCGGATTTAATTAGCTGGGGCGCTATTGGTGCCAGAACAACTGAAAGCCAAATCCATCGGGAAATGGCTTCCGCCCTTTCGTGCCCTGTCGGATTTAAAAACGGTACTGACGGCAATACTCACATTGCGATTGATGCAATACGCGCAGCAAGTGCCAGACATATGTTCCTGTCACCAGATAAAGACGGGCAAATGACAATTTACCAGACCAGTGGAAATCCCTACGGGCACGTTATTATGCGGGGCGGAAAAAAACCTAATTACTACGCTGAAGATATTAACGCAACCTGTCAGAAACTGCGTGAATTCCGCTTACCGGAAAGGTTAATCATTGATTGCAGCCACAGTAACTGCCAGAAAATTCACCGTCGGCAACTGGATGTCGCCAGAGATATCAGCCAGCAGATTAATTCTGGTTCAACAGCCATTGCTGGTGTTATGGCGGAAAGTTTTTTAGTTGAAGGTTCCCAAAAAATTATGTTGGGAGAACCTCTGGCCTATGGGCAATCGATTACTGACCCATGTCTTAGCTGGCAGGATACAGAAGAATTCCTTCATATACTGGCCGAAGCAGCTAAAAAACGTTGCTGAATACCTCTTCTTTAGTATCTCTTTTAGGCTTCTGTGCATAATGGAAGCCATATCCCGTGAAAAAACATTTAGCTACCTATTCTTCCTTATATAAAAAAATAGCTTGAAGTTAATCATCATAGAAACGATAATTATTCTCAATATTAGAATAATTATTGTTCATATTGGCTATGAAAAAACTAACTGACTACCCGTACTACCACATTACCCCTTTGCAACAGCAGATCCTTTTGGCATTACATCGTGGTTCAACCTTAAACAAAATCTTATTTTGACTTAATCATAATCCTGAAAAGACATGTTCATGTCATGGGATTAAAACCACTCGTATGTTTTAAAACACCGTTAAATCATGGAGATAACTTGCATGTCCCGGATTCAGCTACCAAACCTGAGATTGTCTGCATTAAGTATTGTTATTTTAACAGGGTTGTCTTCTGCTCACGCAGCCACCACTCCAACTGAAAAAAAAGATACAGCAAAAAGTAAGCATAAAGACACGATAACGGTTTATGCCACAGGTAATCAGCGTGATAGTTTTGAAGCTCCAATGATGGTAACAGTTGTTGAAGGAAATTCAGCCAGCAGTAAAGTTGCAGGTAATGCTAACGATTTACTGCGTAAAATCCCGGGGATTAATGCCGCTGATTACGGGCGCGCTAACGGGCAGGATATCAGCCTGCGTGGTTACTCCCAAAAAGGGGTTTTAATGCTGGTTGACGGTGTTCGTCAGGGAACTGATACCGGGCATATTAATGGTGTTTTTCTCGATCCGGCGTTGATTAAACAGGTTGAAATCGTGCGGGGGCCATCCGCCCTGCTCTACGGTAGCGGTGCATTAGGTGGTGTGATTGCATATCAGACAGTTGATGCAGCAGATCTCTTGCAGGACGGGAAAAATAGCGGTTTTCGTGTTTTCAGCCGTGCGGGAACAGGAGATCACAGCTGGGGGCTTGGAGCTGCAGCCTTTGGTAAAACCGAGAATCTTGATGGCCTGTTTACTTTCAGTACCCGCGATGTTGGCAATATTCGCTATGGCGGTGGTGTAAAAGGTCGAAACGATGAAAACATCGGCAATGTGATGGCGAAAGGCACATGGAAAATTGATGATATCCAGTCAATTGGTGGTGAATTACGTTATTACCGCAACAAAGCTCATGAGCCGAAAGATCCACAGGATATTAATGACCATAGCAGAAACGTCTTGGCTGATCGCACAACAGCACAGCGTGATATGCAGCTGACTTATAAACTGAATCCGTCGAGCTATAACTGGCTGGATCTGAGAAATGATATTTATTATTCCGATATCGCCATCAATACCAAAACGAAAGAAAAAGGCTTTGAAGGCCGCAGACAAGAAACTTTCGGTATAAAACTGGAAAACCGTTCTCATTTGAGTGCAATGCCTTTTGCTGCACACCAATTTACTTATGGCACTGAAGTTTATAAACAGAAACAAAAACCAAGCCGTGATAATCTCAATGGATTTCCAAAAGCAGATATCCGTTTCGCATCCGGCTGGGTACAGGATGAAATAACTATTCGTGATCTGCCTGTTTCAGTTGTCGTTGGTACGCGCTATGACAATTACAAGGCTTCAAACGATAACAAAAACAATAAGTACAAAGATATCAGTGCCGACAAATGGTCATCAAAAGGCGCTATCAGCATCACTCCTACAGACTGGTCGATGCTGTTTGCTTCCTATTCTCAGGCATTCCGTTCTCCGACCATGGGAGAAATGTATAACGATTCTGAGCATTTCCCAGGAAACAATTGGAAACCTAACCCTAACCTACGCCCTGAAAGCAATGAAACTCAGGAATATGGATTTGGGCTACGTTTCGATGATTTGTTAACTTCTCACGATGGTCTGAAATTTAAAGCCAGTTACTTTGATACCAAAGCGAAAGATTATATCAATACGTTCGTAGAAACCAAAAAAGGGTTTTTTACGACCTCTGTGAATATTCCTAACGCCAAAATCTGGGGTTGGGATGTTTCAATGAATTATGGCACTGACTGGTTTTCATGGGATCTGGCTTATAACCGCACCACAGGTAAAGATGGACAAACTGGCAAATCTATTGATGAGCTAAGCCCGGATACCGTAACCAGCACATTAGATATCCCTCTTTCTGATACCGGCGTATCTATTGGCTGGGTAGGTAAATTCACTAGCCAGACTAATTTTAAAGATAAAAATGGGAAGAAAAATGCTTCCCAACAGTCAGGCTACGGTGTCAATGATTTCTATATCAGCTACCACGGCGAAAACCAGCTAAAAGGTGTCACAACTTCTGTCGTGCTCGGCAACGCTTTCGATAAGCAATATTACTCAACATTGGGTGCTCCACAGAGTGGCCGTAATGCCAAACTGTTCATCAGCTACCAATGGTAAATAATAAAAGTACTATTTTTAAACTATACCCCATTTTTTTAAGGAGCTAGCAACTGTGAATCAGTCACTTTATGAACGTTACCAACAGGCAAAAGCAGATAATAAAGCCAAATATGCACGCGATCTGGCGGCTTATCTTAATGTCAGTGAAGGAGAATTACTGCACAGTCGTGTCGGTATCGACGCGAAACGTCTGAACGTTGATGCTCCTACTCTGCTGCAAGAACTGGCAACTGTTGGTGAAACCAAAGCCATTACCCGTAATGACTTCGCAGTTCATGAGCAGGTTGGTCGTTACGAAAATACCAAGTTTAGCGAACATGTTGGCTTGATCCTTAATCCACGTGAACTTGATTTGCGTGTGTTTTTCGATCACTGGAGCAGTGTTTTCTATCTGGTAGAACCAGCGAAAAACGGTCTGCGTCACAGCGTTCAGTTCTTTGACCGTCAGGGTGATGCGTTGCACAAAGTGTACACCACCGCTAATACAGATATGGCCGCATGGGAAGCACTGATTGAAAAATACCAGACAGAAGAAAACTCTGCTCTGGAAGTTCAACTGGCAAAATCCCCTGAATATGCAGAAATGACTGAACAACTGAAAGTGCAGTTGGATGAAGAATGGCGTGCCATGACTGACGTTCACCAGTTCTTCATTATGATGAGCCGCCATAATCTGAACCGTCAGCAAATCTTCAATGCTGTCAAAGATGATCTGGCATATCGTGTAGATAACTCCGCTCTGACTCAGATCCTTGAAGTTGCACACAAAGATCAAAATGAAATTATGATCTTCGTCGGCAACCGCGGTTGTATCCAGATTTTTACTGGTAAACTGGAGCGCTTGATGCCTTATCAGGAAGAAAACTCTTCCCAGAAGTGGGCTAACATTTTTAATCGCAATTTCACATTGCATCTGATTGAAAGTGCTATCGCTGAAAGCTGGATCACACGTAAACCAACAACAGATGGTTTCGTCACCAGCCTTGAGTTGTTTGATGCTGAAGGTAACCAAATCGCCCAATTGTATGGTCAGCGTACTGAAGGTACTCCTGAGCAGGCACAATGGCGTGATCAGGTTGCCGCTCTGCCTAAACTGCAACCAGAAAAGGAAAATTGTGTAGCATGAAAAAGTGGCTTCTAACATTTATGCTTACCATCTCTGCCAGTGCGTTCTCTGCTGAACGTATTGTCACAATCGGTGGTGATGTGTCTGAAATTGTTTTTGCACTGGGTGAAGGGCAGTATGTCGTTGCCAGAGACAGTACCAGCAAAAATCCTCAGGAAATACTTTCGATTCCTGATGTGGGATATATGCGTATGCTCAGCTCAGAAGGAGTTCTGTCTATGCGACCATCACTGGTGATCGCAAGCGAACTGGCTCAACCTTCTCTGGCACTCAAGCAAATCGAAGATTCCGGTGTAAAAGTCATTAAAGTGACAAGCAAAGCCTCGTTAGAAGCCGTTCCTGAAAAAATTAAGACCGTCGCTAAGGCGGTCAAACAGGAAAAACGTGGTGAAGAGCTAATCACTCAATATCAGCAGCAGCTGGCTACAATCACCACGTCAGAGATCCCAACAAAAGTCATGTTTGTCATGAGCCACGGCGGGATCATGCCAATGGCTGCCGGTCAGAAAACAGCGGCAGACCAGATTATTCACGCCATTGGTGCTCAAAATGCCATGCAGGGATTCAATGGATACCGCCCTCTATCTCAGGAAGGTGTTATCGCCAGTCAACCTGACTTGCTGCTAATCAGTACTGATGGCCTGAAGACTTTGGGTGGAATGGATAAACTGTGGCAACTTCCGGGAATGAGTTTCACGCCCGCTGGCAAGAAAAAACAGGTCGTCGTTGTGGATGAAATGGGCCTGCTCGGATTCGGTATCGAGACACCCGCTGTCATGAAAAAAGTCCGTGAGGCTGCGGAGAAAGTGCAATGAGTCGTTCTCAATCCCCCAGCCTTGGCTTGATGTTACTGACTGTATTGCTGTTTATTCTGGCAATCAGCTCAGCCAACATGGGGGCATTGCCTCTTTCTTTTAAAACACTGTGGGAGTCCTCTTTGGAGGACCCACACTGGCAGATTTGGTTAAACATTCGTCTTCCGCGCATTTTGCTGGCTATTCTGGTTGGAAGTGCACTGGCTATGTCTGGTGCTGTCATGCAAGGGCTATTCCGCAACCCTCTCGCTGATTCCGGGCTATTAGGGATCAGCAGTGGTGCAGCACTGACAGTGGCACTGACTATTGTTGTACCTCTTTCCTTACCTGCGAGTATTGCATTATACGCCCATATCATTGCTGCTTTTATCGGCAGCTTACTGGTTTCATTCCTGATATTTTCGCTCAATAAATACAACCACGGCAATATGTCAAAATTGCTGCTTGCCGGTATTGCCATTAATACCCTGTGCGCATCGTTTATCGGTGTATTGAGCTATATCAGTGATGATCAGCAATTACGGCAATTCACCATTTGGATGATGGGCTCATTAAACCAGATTGAATGGCCAACACTGATTATTGCCGCTTCTATTATTATTCCGGTTTGCCTGCTGACGCTCAGTCAGTCACGAAAACTGAATCTCCTTCAGTTAGGAGACGAAGAAGCACATTATTTAGGTATTAATGTTCAGCGGACTAAGTTTCAGTTACTTCTACTGAGTGCCCTACTGATTGGCTGCGCTGTGGCATTGAGCGGTGTTATCGGTTTTATCGGCCTTGTCATTCCCCATCTTGTCAGGTTGCGCTTTGGTGGCGATCACTCATGGTTACTGCCAATTTCCGCATTAGGTGGAGCATGCCTGTTATTAACTGCGGATACATTAGCCAGAACACTGGTGGCTCCCGCTGAAATGCCGGTCGGCCTTATCACTGGTTTAATCGGTGCGCCTTACTTTTTATGGTTAATTCTTAAACCATCAGGGGGCCGTTTGTAATGGAGCCAATAATGCAAAAAAGTTTGCTCGAAGCTAAAAACCTGAACTATTTCATCGGGCAACGTCAAATTATCAAGGATGTATCTCTTTCTCTTAATCAGGGGGAAGTTGTTGCAATTATTGGGCCTAACGGCGCAGGTAAATCCACTCTGTTACGGCTGTTAACAGGTTATGTTTCTCCAGCCAGTGGTGAGTGTCTGTTACAGGGCACTTCCCTTGCTGACTGGGAGCCGCAAAAACTCGCTCGTATTCGCGCAGTAATGCGGCAATATAGCTCGCTTTCCTTTCCTTTTAGTGTTGAAGAAATCATTGCGATGGGGCGTGTTCCCCATGAAAGCACCCATAAGAAAACGGCAATCAATGAAGCGATTGCATTGACCGAATGTGAAGAGCTGAAACATCGTAATTACCAACAGCTATCCGGAGGAGAACAGCAACGGGTTCAGTTGGCCAGAACACTGGCTCAGCTCTGGCACCCGGAGCCTACAGGATCTTGCTTGTTTTTGGATGAGCCAACATCAGCACTGGATCTTTACCACCAGCAGCATACATTACGACTTGTTCATAACCTTACCCGGCAGCGTCCTCTGGCTGTCTGTTGTGTATTGCATGACCTGAATCTGGCTGCACTCTACGCAGATAAAATTCTCCTGTTACATAAAGGAGAATTAGTCGCCTCAGGTACACCACAAGATGTTCTGCGTGACGATATTCTTAAACAATGGTATCGGGCTGATTTAGGCGTTATGCAACACCCTGAAACTCACCAGCCACAGATTTATCTCCGTCAATAGTTTATTTCCTTTCTAGAGGCAACTTTTGTAAATATCAGCAAAAATTGCCTCAATAATCACATCGGATATGCAATATCAGAGAAGAATTACTTCATATCCATCAGCCGTTGTTGGCGGGCCGATGGTAGATACCAAAATGTCGCTATCAGGCATAAAGCATAACCCAACATTTCACAGCCTTCTTCCACCATATTTTTGACTGCTCGATTAAAATGCTCATCCATTAGCTCTTGCCAAAGTGCCCCCATACCAAACAATCGGGAAAATACTAATACGCATAAAAGCCCGCAAATCATCATTGAATAACTTTGATGACGGGTGAAATGCACAAGCCCAACAAGAGTTTTAGAACCCTGCGTGACAGCGTAACTGATGCAGAGCAAAGCCAGAGGAATAGCAAACCACGCCCATGCTCCGTGGAAAATAACATCAAAATATACATCCAGCTCTCTGATTAACAGGCAACTAAAAAAGCCAGCCATCAAAATAAGCGATGTCCGTAATTTCGAATTTCTCTTTGCTTCATAAAACAGCAAAGTTGCAATGATAATTAGAGAAAGCTCCTGAAAAATTTCTGTCAGTGACTCTTCCTGTACATTGTTATGTAAATAATTAACATCTAAAAATAACAAACCCGTTGTTCCCGCTATCACCAATGCATATAAAATAAAAAACATCAATTTTTTGGCTAAAAAGATAAACATGCTAAATACCCACCAAGAAAAACAACAAATTCAGAACAAAACCACACAAAAAATCACATATCCCTACAATAAAAAAGCACCCAGTAATGAGTGCAGAAGCTGATTTTATCTGGTTCGGAAATATATTTTATACTTTCCATGCCCTTAAATTCCTTTCAGACAGTATCAGATAAAATATTCGCCTCTATTTTGTCCAATATGAAAAATAGTGCTAAGTGAAAACGGAAGAAAAAAATATCCGGAGGTATAACCAGGGATTAAATATAATTAATCCTTATTAATTTAAGATCGCACATTTTGCGTATACGCTATAAAATATATTATTAAAATGAGCCATTCCAATAATATTAATTATCATTTGTATATCACTCTTTTTTAGCACAAGCCCACATTAGTGGGAGGTATATATGTTAGAAAGTGTTATCAACGATATTGTTAAATGGTTAGAAAACCAGCTTCAACTGACTGAAGGTATTAAAATAGATGCCATTGCCCATAAAAGTGGTTATTCAAAATGGCATTTACAACGCATTTTTAAGGAATTGAAAGGCTGTACATTGGGTCAGTATGTACGTCGGCGCCGCCTTCATGAAGCCGCCAAGTCGTTACACGAAGATGACTTGCCGATTCTAGATATTGCCCTGCAATATGGTTTCAGTTCGCAGGCTACATTTACACGGATCTTTAAAAAGCACTTTAATACCACACCGGCTAAATTCCGAGAAAATGGCAAATTACCTGAGTTAAAGACATTCTTATTTTGCGAAGAGTAACTCATAGTAATTATCATTCTTTATGGTCAACTTCCCTGTTGTTGACCTTCTTTCAGGGCTAACCTCTGCCAATTATTTTTTCTATTTCAGTTCATTTACTAACCAATATGAAAATTGCTGTAACTCTGCATCCAGTAAGGGGTATTGTTCTCTGATAGCCTGAATTATCTGCTCAACAGCTTCAGGCTGATATAGCACTCCTGCCAGTTTTTTTGCCAGTACTTCAAATGGTGCGGGCTCAAGACTGTCAGTGAAAATTTGGCAACGACTAATAACTCCATGCTCAATATCAACATGCAACTCAATACCTCCCCAAGAAAACCGTGTATCCAGAGTATGGCTGAATGCGGGGGCTTGCCCGAAGTTCCATTCCCAGCTACTTTGCTTCTTAAAGACATCCACAAAACCGGGCAAATCTGGTAACGCTTGCGGTGAAATAATTTCCGGCGCCACCATTTCGCCAAAATACTCAAAAAACGCATCGGTGATCCCTGCACATACTTTTTCATGCGTAATGTCTGGCAACAAATCTGACAGATTTGCCACTCTGGAACGAACAGAAGTAATGCCTTTAGCCTGTAATTTTTTAGGATCAGGGTTGAGATAATCAGCAAGGCGGTTCAAATCTGCATTAATCAGCAACGTCCCATGATGAAATCCGCGATCTTTAGTTTCCCGATATGCAGAGCCTGAAATTTTACGCTCTCCTTCCGGAGATGATAAAACCAGATCATTACGACCAGAAACCATCGCATGAATACCTGATTTTTTTAGTCCGTCCAGAATAATCTGAGTAGAAATCTCTTTGTTATAGGCTGGCTTACCAGCCATGAAGGTAAAACAGGTATTCCCCAAATCATGAAAAACGGCACCACCGCCACTACTGCGCCGAGCTAGCTTTACACCATCCTGCTCCATACGCCGCGTATTGCATTCCTTCCACGGATTTTGCGCACGCCCTATGACAACTGTATTGGCATTGCGCCATAGGAACAAAACACTCTGCTCTGGTGACATTTGCCGAAAAATACACTCTTCAACAGCGAGATTAAACCAGGGATCATAAGAATCAGACAGCAGCAATCGTAATCTAGACATTACTTGTCTCCAGACAAAGAAAAACAATGCCTTAGGATATCATAACGCTCAGATTAAATTGGTGATTCAGGTCGTGGTCATATTCTGCGGGCTTGCCAAAATACACGCTGCCAATAAACATTATCAAGAGAGGAACGCATAACACCATTGCTGGTAGAGGCATGAATAAATTCATTATTGATATCATAAATCCCAACATGTAATCCGTTAGCACCACTACCGGTTTTGAAAAATACCAGATCACCCGGCATCAAATCCTTTTTGCTGATCCGGGTTCCCAGTTGAGTTTGCTGATTTGTTGTCCGTGGAAGGAGGATATTAAAGCGATCATGAAATGTACGATAAACAAAACCCGAACAATCCACACCCCGCCGATCCATACCTCCATAGCGGTAAGGTGTCCCCTGCCATTGTTCAAGTTGCTCTTTTAATTTTGCGATAACCATAATCGGATCAGACAGAGCTGCTCGCGATGGTGGTAGCTGTGATTGCGGAATATGGTTAGAACAACCGATAAGTAACAGGCTAAATAGCAGGCATAAATGCCTGATTTTTATTGACATCAATCAGCTCTCCTGCTTTCTGGCCTGCTAATAAACCAAACACCGAATAGAATTAGCAAGATGCCTATCGTTTTTAATGGTGAGGTATTTTCATTAAACCAAGGTAATAATACTGCCATTAAATAAACAAAAATGTAACTCAGGCTTAACAGTGGATACGCTTTATTCAATGGCAGATATTTCAAAGTAAAAAACCAGCAGAACATAGATAATGCGTAACTGGTAAGCCCTGCCATCACCACCAGCAAAGGATTAAGATTCAGCCACAACCAGTCTATACTGAACCAATGTAGCAATAAGGATAGTTCAGGTAACCGAGCCATTCCCCACTTCAAAAATAGCTGCGCGACCGTGACCAGTAAAACATTCGCTACTCCCCAAAAATACCCCTTCATTGATTCAGACTCATTAATAGGATCCCCGACATAATGGCTAAAACACCGATCCAGTGTTTTAACCCCACTTTCTCCTTATACAAAAATTGCCCGATTAATGTTATTACCACAAAATTAATGCTCAGCATCGGATAGGCGATGCTGAGTGGTAAAAATTGCAGTAATCGCAGCCAGAATAGCATTCCGGCCCCCAAAAGAAGCATAGCAGCCACTAGCCATACCACCACGAGTGATGTTTTATAGGGAGTCTTTTTTCCCCAACAGATAACCGCTTGTTTCTGACAAATCTGTCCTGCACAGGTTAATAAACTAACAAGTATCAATAATCCTGCACTGCTATTCATCATGGTTGCTTCTTATAAATGACAAGAACAAAACGGGATTTTCGCTGTACAAAATCCGGTTGGGGTAATTCAGGCAGTTTTCCTTTTGACGATAATAAAAAAACAACGGCAACCTGACCGTTTTTCCGTGCGCTGGTCAGCCAAACGGGAAATTGCTCTAGCGTTATATATCGGTTTTGGCTATCCGGATAATCCAGCCCATACGCCAGTTCACCCTTGTTTTGGAATAAATAGATATCATTGCGCTTTAATTCCCACGCCAGTGCCGCCGCTACTCCAACGGATGCCGATAAAATATATTTACTTTCTGCTAATTCTTTTTCGTTTTGTTGGATGAAATCTTGTGGAAGTTTAGAATTAATCGTTTTATCAGGCAGTGCACTACCTATTGATAGGCTAAGCATAATTGAACAGGCTGCGGCCCATTGCCAGTGCTTGCCATTATGTCTGAAACATAAATACCCGACGATACCCCAGACAGCAAATGTCAGAATCCCCAATACCCATTTATGTAACTCATTAGACTGATAAAGAGGATTTTTGGGGAATATCTCCAAAAATACCAGTGCCAGTATTGCAATCAGGCCAATGAAAACATTGACTAATCCATTAAGCTTCAATGCCTTTATTTTGCCATTTCTCATACTATCAACGGCGTATTTTGCCATCATCAATGCTAAAGGTCCCATACACGGCAGGATATAGGTCAGTAATTTCCCTCTCGATATACTGAAAAATATCAAAGGAATACAGAACCAGCATAAGAGAAAAAACATTTCAGGATGATTTTTCTTCGCTTTCCAGCCGGTAAATAATGCCCCCGGTAATAATCCTAACCACGGAATAACACCCAAAATCACTATCGGCAGATAAAACCAGAATGGTGATGCATGTTGTGCATTCTCGGAAGCAAAACGCTGGATATGTTCTATCCAGAAAAAATAATGCCAATAATCAGGCTCCCGAACAGCAACTGCAATCACCCACGGCAGACTAATCAAAACAGCGCCGATAATGGCAATCGGACCAAAACGAAGCATCTCCAGAAAGCGTTTCTGGTATATCGTGACTGGTATCATCGAGATCACCGGCAGAACCAGTGCCAGAAAGCCTTTTGTCATAAAAGCCATGCCACAGGTTATACCCAGCACAAACCAGGCAAAAACCCGCTCTCGGGTACTACTGGCTTTCAGTGCCCAGTAACAACTGACAATTCCTGCCGTGACCCACAATGAAAACATAGGATCGAGAACACTATAAGTCCCGACAGAAAACACAATAAACATGGAGATATAAATCAGGCAGGAGATAAATGCTGTCTGACGGCACTGCCACATCATCATAGCTAATCGATAAAGAAGAAATGCGCTGAGCAAGATACTGAATACTGAGCCAAAACGCACTGCGAAATTACTATCGCCAAAAATCCACTGACTAATGCTATTTATCCAATATCCGGCCACTGGTTTTTCAAAATAACGGATATCCAGAAAATAAGGCACGATCCAATCGCCACGCTGTAACATATCCCGGCTGATTTCAGCATATCGAGTTTCATCTGGTTGCCATAAAAGACGTCCATTCAAAGGGATCAAGTAAGTAAAGATAAAAAAAAGAGCCATTAAAACGGCTCCAGCTCTACTCATTCGAACATTCGACATATTTTTTTATACCTCTTGTTGACAACCTAACCAGCCTTCACGACCAGGAAAATCGGAACGAACGATTCTCCCAACTGGCAATGTTTCCGGGTTTTCAGGTAGTAAATGACCTAATTTACAAAACTGAATATCTTGCTGGTGCAGCATATCCAATAATGCCTCAAACTGTGATGATTTAGACATTCCTTCAACTTCTGCGTGAATGGTATAAACAGGAACACCGCGGGCATTTTGAATAGCACCCAGAATAAAATGGTTAAAATTGATATCACTGACCTGCGTGCCGATAACTTCATCATAAGTTGGCAATGTCACCGGGATTTGAACGGTTCCTAAGCTTCCATCAGGCAAAAGTGGCCTGAATGGATGTGTTCCACGGCAATCACTGTTGTAATCAAAACCAAATTGCTGTTTAGCCACCAGCACCCGCTCATCTGCGCGCCAGCCAGCAACAGCCGAGCATGTTACAGCCTGCCCTGTCTCCTTTTCTAATGCATCAACACCAAGCTGTATCTGTTCTGCTAATTCTGCTCCTGACCAACGACCGGCTTTTGCCTGCCAGCTTTGATGATCCCAGGCATGCAGACCCACTTCATGACCTTCTTTTATCGTCTGTTTCATCAAATGACCTAAATCTTTTGCAATTTTCTTTCCCGGCCAAGCAGTACCGGCTAACAAAATATCCGGGCCGTACAGAGAAACAGCATTTGATCTCAACATCTTCCACAAAAATTTAGGTTTCAGCAGCCGCCACAAGTGACGCCCCATATTATCCGGGCCGACACTGAAAAAAAAACTGGCCTGAATATAATGACGCTGTAAAATTTTAAGTAAACGCGGTACACCTTCCCTGGTGCCCTGATAAGTGTCTACGTCAATTCTTAAGCCCACTTTTTGCATCATATTTACCCTGTATGTTGCTTTTTCCTTTTCAGTTCCTGCACGGCATCACGCAAGAAGAAATCCAGTGTTTCATCGATCGTCTGTTCCATACCGATAGTCGGTTTCCATCCCAGCAGACGTTCCGCATTTTTAATACTGGGCTTACGATGCTCAACATCCTGATAACCCTGACCGTAATAACTGCTGCTTTCGATCTTTTTAAATCCGGCAAAAGGAGGAAAATTCCCACGTAATTCATGTTTTTCAAAGCTATTCAGCAATATTTCAGCTAATTGACGAATACTGGCTTCATTCGTCGGGTTACCGATGTTAATAATCTGCCCATCACATAAGCCATTTTTATTTTCAATAATTCTGAACAGCGCTTCAATCCCATCATGAATATCAGTAAAACAGCGTTTTTGTTCTCCGCCATCAACTAATTTTATCGGGGAGCCTTCGACCAGATTTAAGATTAACTGAGTAATTGCTCTGGAACTGCCAATACGTGCTGAGTTTAAATTATCCAACCGTGGTCCCATCCAGTTAAATGGACGGAACAGGGTAAATTTCAAACCTTCTTTTTCGCCGTATGCCCAGATAACACGATCAAGTAGTTGTTTGGATACGGAATAGATCCAGCGCTGTTTATTAATTGGTCCCACGATAAGGCGCGATGTGTCTTCATCGAATTCCTTATCATCACACATGCCATAAACTTCGGAAGTAGACGGGAAAATAATCCGCTTGTTGTATTTCACACAATAACGAACAATTTTCAGATTTTCTTCAAAATCCAACTCAAATACACGCAGTGGATTACGGGTATATTCGATAGGCGTAGCGATGGCGACTAACGGCAGAATAACATCACATTTTTTGATGTGATATTCGATCCACTCAGTGTGAATACTGACATCACCTTCAATGAAGTGAAAATGAGGGTTACCAATAAAGCGCTCTATCGCAGAAGAGCCAATATCCATACCGTAAATATCGTAATTACCATCATTCAGCAGACGTTCTGTCAAATGATTACCGATAAAGCCATTTACTCCCAGAATCAAAACTCGCTTACGGCGGGGGATCTGTGCGGTGGCTTTCTGCCCAACCTGAACACCGGTAACTATGCCCATCTCCTGAGCAAGCCGGCTACCCTGAACGTAGATACCTGATTCGCTCTGTCCACTAACAATTTCCAGAGCGCCTGTTCCACACGCAATAACCAGCGGGTCGATGGAGAGCACTGTTCCGGCCTGTTTATCGTGTGTTGTATTCAGTGGAACCGAGCGCCAGATTGTGATTTTTCGCCCACCGAGAAACGTAAATGCGCCGGGATAAGGTTCTGTCACTGCCCGCACAAGGTTATTGATCTCTTCAGACGATTTATGCCAGAAAATTTCACCATCTTCAGTGGTTCTACGACCAAAATAAGTAGCCTGACTTTCATCCTGTGGGATTGAAAGGTAATTATCTGCTTTAAAACGAGGCAGAATATCATTCAGTAATTCAGTTGCTGCTTCACGGATTTTCCCATGTAAGATCAATGAAGTATCAGTTTTCTCAATCTGTACTGCCTGTTGTGCAACAACATCTCCGGCATCGGCCTTTGCTGACATTTTATGTAATGTCACACCTGTTTCTGTCTCACCATTTAAGATCGCCCAGTTAACCGGAGCACGACCACGATATTTTGGTAGCAAAGAGCCATGCAGATTAAACGCACCTTTTTTTGCCAATGATAAAATATCCTGGCTGAGCATATCGCGATAATAAAACGAAAAGATAATATCTGGCTGCATTTCTCGGATATGTTCAACCCAGAGCGGATGATTCACATTTTCCGGCGCAAATACGGATAAACCTAAATCCGCACCTGCACGAGCCACAGAAGAGAAAAAATTATTTTCATTTGGATCATCAACATGTGTAAAAATAGCCCGGATATCGAAACCTGCTTTCACTAATGCATTAAGTCCGGCACAACCAATATCATGGTAGGCAAAAATCACTGCTTTCATTCTTTTTCTTCCTGATTATCGTTGGTCTTTTTATCCCCGACCACTTTTTGAATAAAGTAACGTGGGCGGGCACGAACATCGTTATATATGCGACCGATATATTCTCCGAGTAACCCCATTGCGACGAATTGAGCGCCAATAAACATAAAAAGAATGGCAAATAGGGTAAAGACGCCTTCAGCTGCCCATATAGCACCAAAAATCAGGCGCAAAGCGATCAGTAATACAGCCAACAGAAAACCCGTCACGGCAATAATACTTCCCACTACACTCAATAAC
Source organism: Xenorhabdus sp. PB30.3 (assembly GCF_963895965.1). Classification (NCBI taxonomy): domain Bacteria; kingdom Pseudomonadati; phylum Pseudomonadota; class Gammaproteobacteria; order Enterobacterales; family Morganellaceae; genus Xenorhabdus; species Xenorhabdus sp. PB30.3. The sequence goes on from NZ_CAWQMW010000111.1 coordinate 96,514, forward strand.
CGTAACGGCGCTGTCGTCAGGCAGGTCAGCAGGTCATACATCAGATTTATCAACTTCATAAAACTGTATTTGGAATCACCGAATTCGCGTTCTGCATGGGTTACATCAATTTCAGTTGTTCGGCGAGCGAATGTATTGGCAAGAATAGGAATAAATGTACTGCGTTCATGGCATTGCAACATCGCTCGCACAATATGGCGGCGATATGCACGCAACATACAGCCGTAGTCGCCCATAGAGCGCCCCGTCACTTTCGTTATCATTGCGTTGATCATTTTAGAGGCCGTTTTACGGAACCATGAATCCTGTCGGTTGGCACGGCGTGTACCGACAACATCATATCCCTCTTCAGCAACCTTCACTAAACGGGGGATCTCTTCTGGCGGGTTCTGCAAATCTGCATCAAGTGTGATTACAAGATCACCGCTTGCCTGATGGAACCCCGCCATAATTGCAGAATGCTGCCCATAATTACGGTTCAGCAAAATTGCAATGACATAACTTTCGGGATCTTCAGCTGCACTAGTTAAAATCTCCGCAGAGCTGTCACGGCTGCCATCATCCACCAGAATTAATTCATATTCCTGATTGAGTTGCTGGCAGGCAGAGATAGTTCTTTTTAATAATTGAGGCAAACTTTCTTCTTCGTTATAAACAGGAATAACCACCGAAACTTTTCTAATTTCTTCAAATCCCACTGTTTTTACTCCGCAATAATTTCCAATACCGCATTAACAACCCGATCCACATCGTCGTTACTCATATCTGGAAAAAGGGGTAACGAACAAAGTGTCGCTGAATTCCATTCAGATTCAGGCAGAGACAGAGTTGGATAGCGTTCCCGATAATATTTTTGTGTATGTGCCGCTCTGAAATGTAACCCTGAGCCAATATTGCGTTCTTTCAAACGAGTCATGAAAGTGTCACGGTCAATACCGCAGACTTTTTGATCAACGCGTACCATGAATAAGTGATGAGAATGCTGGTGTTCATATTCAGGAACGCTCAGCATTTTTAGAGGAGAATCATGAAGAGCAGCGGTATAACGGGCTACCAGCTCCCGACGGCGGGCATTCATGGAGGCCAGTTTCCCTAACTGAACAACCGCTATCGCCGCATGAATATCTGACAGGTTGTATTTGAAACCCGGTTCAATAACCTCAGCCTGTGGCTTCCGGCCCTGAAGCTGCCGATCAAACGCATCAACAGCCAGACCGTGGAATTTCAGACTGCGGATTTTTTGCGCCAGTTCATCATTATCTGTAACAAACATGCCACCTTCAGCGCATGTCATGTTTTTGATAGCGTGGAAAGAAAAAATAGCGGTTCCTCGCTCACCTACCCATTCATTTTTATAGCGGGTTCCTACTGCATGAGCCGCATCTTCAATTAAGGGAATACCCGCTTCTTCCGCAACCACACGTAAAGCATCAAGATCACAGGGAGCACCTGCATAGTGGACTGGAATAATCGCTTTGGTTTTCGGAGTAATCGCCTGCCTGACCGTTTCCGCACTGACCATCAATGTATCACGATCAACATCGACCATGACCGGTTCAGCGCCTGACAGGCAAATCATATTAATGGTGGAAACCCAGGTTTGGGAAGGTGTGATAACTTCATCGCCGGGGCCTATTTTCAATGCCAATAATGCCAAGTGCATCCCGGCTGTAGCAGAATACAAAGCAATAGCATGTCTGCAACCAAACATTTGAGCAAAATTCTGTTCTAGCTGCTGGTTTTGTGGCCCCGTAGTAATCCAACCTGAATGTAAAACCTGTTCTACTGCCTCAACCTCTTCACGCCCAATCGATGGACGGGAGAATGGTAAAAAATTGTTCATAATCGCCTTGCGTAGCCTGACTCATTTTATAATTGGAAGACATTCTGACGAACACTTCATAGACAAAATAACAACAAGCAAACAAACTGAGGGCAATCAACGAAAAAAGAGAGAAAAAACAATCAACCAAGGTGATTTCTACCTTTGAAGATTAGAGATGATCTACCCTCCATAACTTATAGTCAGTATTTTGGATATGTCTAATATTTACTTCAAAAATTTCGGATAAATTTCTTTCATTCATCACATTATGTGGTCGACCAGACATAATCAACTCACCACGAGCGAGCAACCATACATTGTCGGCCTGTTCATAAGTGTGATTAAGATCATGGCTACTCAATAAAACAGTCCCTCCCAATACACAAAATTGGTTAATTAATTTATCTAAAATAGCTTGCTGTGTGATATCAAGATTATTAGTCGGCTCATCAAGCAGCAGTAATTTCCCTATCGGATTAAGTTCAGGCCATACCTGCAAAAAAGCGCCCGCTAATCTCACCCGCTGCCACTCGCCTCCAGATAATTGTCCAATTGTTGAAGCCAGTAACGCCGTCAGTTTCAGTTGCTGACAAATTTCATGTAATACCTTTTCACCTTCAGGCTGGGACGCCAACTCAGGGCGATACATATCCAGATATTGAAAAACAGGCATGGCGGGAGCTGAAACCGACTGAGAGAACCACGCCCGACACTGCGCCAGTTCCCTCTGCCGATAATCACTTAATTTTTTACCGTTAAGGTGAATCGTGCCATCATGAGGTAAAATACCGGCAATAGCCGCAAGCAAAGTACTTTTTCCTGAGCCATTCAGCCCTACTAAATGAACTTTCTCTCCGGCCTTGACGGAAGCAGACAGCGAATTCAGTCTGTTGTTGACAGTAATATTATCCAATACTAAAAGTGGTAGCTGAATCATACTATCTTCCCTATTCTCGTTTTTTGGTACTTCCCCATCATTTTTTAAGCTCTTTATATCCGTGGCGCTTTCAATAACAACCAGATAAAAACAGGTGCTCCCAGAGTTGCTGTAACAACCCCTATCGGTATTTCCGCATGGGATAAAGATAAACGAGAAAATAAGTCTGCCAGTAATAAACAACTGCCGCCGGCTAATGTGCAGGCCGGTAATAATGTTTTATGATCCGTCAAACCAATCAGTCTTAAAATATGGGGAATAACTAACCCGATAAAACTAATTGCTCCGGCAAGAGCCACACTCAAACCAACCAGTAATCCCACTGCTGATACAAATAAATTACGCCACTTATGATGCGAAATCCCTAATTGCTGTGCCTGTAATTCACCCAGAGAAAGATAATTAAGTGTTTTCCCGGTTCTACTTAACCAAAGGATCAGCGGGCACAATGCAATCACCAGCCATATTTGGCGCCAGTCAATACCACTGAAACTACCCATCATCCAATACATTAATTGGCGTAAGTCGAGACTGGTACTGAAATAAACCATCCATGTCATTACGGCACCAAATACTACTCCGAAAGCAACCCCGATTAATAATAAACGTGCATTGGTCATTTGGTGCTTTTTAGCAAATCCCAACAGAATTGCAGTCATAAAAAGTGCCCCTAAAACCGCACCAGCACTTAATAGCCACAATGGGGCAATACCATGAAAAATGAGGATCAAGAAAACAACCACTACCCCTGCCCCATTACTGACACCCAATAATCCGGGTTCAGCCAGCGGATTCTCAAATAACGCCTGCATAACTGCACCTGACACCGCTAGACTGGCACCAACGACAAATACTGCCAATGCTCTGGGCAATCTCAACTGCCAAATAAACAACTGGGCGGAATCAGACAGCCATTGAGTTGGCCAGAACCATATTTCACCGGCAGATAGCGATAAAATAAATAATCCAATAGATAAAATAAGCAGTAGAGCTATCACTCGGTAATCACGTTTTTTCTGACGAGTGAGGAGTTCAGAGACAGAATAAATCGGTAAACGATATTTTGATAACATGAGAAGTGAAAATATTCAGGATAAAGAGCAAGAAAAAGACCGCTTAATCGCGGCCTTTTCATATTTTATTCTTTTGGTAACGCTTTTTCTACCCGACTCTTCAACTTTTGCCCAGGGCGAAAGGTGACGACCCGACGAGCAGTAATAGGTATATCCTCGCCAGTTTTCGGATTACGACCTGGACGTTGATTTTTATCTCTCAAATCAAAGTTACCAAATCCAGATAACTTAACCTGCTCCCCATTCTCCAAAGAACGACGCACTTCTTCAAAGAATATTTCCACTAGATCTTTAGCGTCACGTTTGCTAATACCCAGTTTTTCAAACAGATTTTCTGACATTTCAGCTTTAGTAAGCGCCATAAGTTCAGTCCCTCAAGGATGCTTGGAATCGCTGTTCTAATGCAGCAACGCATTTGCTAACGGTCGCAGCAATCTCTTCTTCTTCCAGTGTACGCGAGGTATCCTGCAAGATTAAGCTAATAGCAAGGCTTTTATAGCCTTCCGCGACACCTTTACCACAATACACGTCAAATAAGTTTATGCCAACTATATGATTTACGCCAACTTTCTTACATTCAACCAGAATATCTTCTGCAGCTACATTTTCAGGCACAACTATCGCGATATCACGGCGATTGGATGGGAAGCGAGAAACTTCCTTCATTTCAGGAATTATGCGGTCCGCAAGTTTGTCCCACAACAATTCGAATACCACGGTGCGGCCATTCAAGTCAAGTTTACGTTCCAACTCTGGATGAACGACCCCGATGTAACCAATGTATTTATTTCCCAGATAAATCCCAGCACTTTGTCCGGGATGCAAGGCAGGATGTTCTTCTGCTTTAAAGGAAATCTCGGATAGTTTACCCGTCAGTTCTAAAACGGATTCTAAATCACCTTTCAAATCGAAGAAGTCAACTGCTTGTTTTTCAATCGACCAATGCTCATCGAAACGATTTCCGGCGATTACACCACCAAGCATCAATTCCTGACGAATACCATATTCTGCGCTTTCATCAGGCACAAAACGTAGACCTGATTCAAATAATCGCACTCGGTGTTGCTGACGGTTCTGATTATAAGCAACTGTCGTCAGCAATCCGGTTAGCAAAGACAAGCGCATTGCTGACATATCAGCCGAAATCGGATTTGGCAGAATTAATGCTTCCTGTTGCGGGTGTAATTGCTGCTGGAGCTTAGGATCAACAAAGCTATAGGTGATAACTTCCTGATAACCTTTGTCCACCAGCATAGTTTTGACGCGCTTAAGAGATAAATCCGCTTCACGGTGTGAAGTCATGACCAAATCAGCGCGTACAGGTACATCAGGAATATTGTTGTAGCCATAAATACGGGCAACTTCTTCAACCAGATCTTCTTCAATCTGCATGTCGAAACGCCAGCTCGGAGCTACTGCTTCCCAATTACCATTCTGAACTGTTACCTGACAGCCCAGACGGCTCAGGATGTCCGTTACTTGCTCATCAGCAATATGATGGCCAATCAAACGATCCAATTTATTACGAGTCAGTGTAATAGTTGCTGGCTTTGGTAAATGAGACTCACTGGTAACATCGATAATCTCACCAGCTTCCCCACCACAGATAGCAACCAGTAACTGTGTTGCGTATTCCATTGCTTTAAATTGCAGCTGCGGATCAACGCCACGTTCGAAACGATGAGAGGCATCTGTATGCAAACCATAACGACGGGCACGACCAGTAATTGCCAATGGTGCAAAGAAAGCACACTCCAACAGAATATGTTGTGTTTTTGTACTAACACCAGAATATTCGCCGCCAAAAATTCCTGCCATTGCAAGTGTTTGCTTTTCATCAGCAATCACAAGCGTATCAGCAGAAAGTTCCACTTCATTTCCATCCAGTAGGGTTAATTTTTCACCCTGCTCTGCCAAACGAACAATAATGGAACCGTCTAAACGCTCTAAATCGAACGCGTGTAATGGCTGACCCAGCTCAAGCAACACGTAATTAGTCACATCAACAACAGGATCGATAGAACGAACACCACCACGACGCAGTTTTTCGCGCATCCACAGTGGCGTTTCTGCTTCAACATTGACGTTATTGATAACTCGCCCTAAATAACGCGGACAAGCTTCTGGTGCGTCAACACGAATAGAGAATGTCGCATCTGTAGCAGGTTTAACAGGTTCGATTTCCGGCTCATTCATGGACAATTTATTGATAACGGCAACATCGCGGGCAACGCCCTGAATGCTAAGGCAGTCTGCGCGGTTAGGCGTAATGCTGATTTCAATCGCACTATCATCCAATTTCATGTAATCACGCAAATCGGCACCAATTGGCGCATCAGCTGGTAATTCAATAATACCATCGTGATCATTGCTAATTCCCAGCTCAGAAAGCGAGCAAAGCATACCTTCTGACGGCTCACCACGTAATTTAGCCGCTTTAATTTTAAAATCACCGGGCAATACAGCACCAACGGTAGCAACTGCTACACGCAGACCCTGACGGCAATTTGGTGCACCACAGACGATATCGAGAAGGCTATCACCACCAACATTAACTTTTGTGACGCGCAATTTGTCTGCGTTCGGGTGTTGAGCACATTCAACAACTTCACCGACGAAAACACCATTAAATTGACCCGCTACTTTTTCAACGCCATCAACTTCCAAACCCGCCATGGTGATTTGATCAGACAATTCTTCGCTACTAATGGCAGGATTCGCCCATTCGCGTAACCAGAGTTCACTGAATTTCATGAAATATTCCCGCCTTATTTAAACTGTTTGAGGAAACGCAAATCATTTTCGAAGAAAGCACGTAGATCGGTGACGCCATAACGCAGCATCGTCAAGCGTTCCATTCCCATACCAAAGGCAAAACCAGAATAAACTTCAGGATCAATGCCAACGTTACGCAATACATTCGGGTGAACCATGCCACAACCTAATACTTCCAGCCATTTGCCATTTTTACCCATCACATCAACTTCTGCGGATGGTTCAGTAAACGGAAAATAGGATGGGCGGAAACGAACCTGCATATCTTCTTCAAAGAAGTTATTCAAAAAGTCATGCAACGTGCCCTTCAGATTGGTGAAGCTGATATTCTTATCAACAATCAACCCTTCTATCTGATGGAACATTGGGGTATGTGTCTGATCGTAATCATTCCGGTATACCCGGCCTGGTGCAATGATACGGATAGGTGGCTGCCCCTCTTTCATTGTGCGGATCTGAACACCTGACGTTTGCGTACGTAGCAAACGTTTTGCATCAAACCAAAATGTGTCGTGATCAGCACGAGCCGGATGATGTGCAGGGATATTCAGCGCGTCAAAGTTATGGTAGTCGTCTTCAATTTCCGGACCAGCTTTAACAGAAAAGCCTAACTCACCAAAGAAAGTTTCAATTCGTTCAATCGTACGAGTGACTGGATGTAATCCGCCATTTTCCATACGACGGCCAGGCAATGAAACATCAACTTTTTCTGCTGCCAGACGGGCATTCAGAACATCTGCTTCCAATTTAGCTTTACGTGCATTCAAAGCTTCCTGGACTTCTTGTTTTGCCTGATTAATAACAGCCCCTGCCGCTGGACGCTCCTCGGCAGACAAGTCACGCAGCGATGACATCTGGAGAGTTAAATGGCCTTTTTTTCCCAGGTATTCAACTCGCACCAAATCCAACGCGGCAACATCCTGGGCTTCTTCTACGGCTGCTTTTGCGTTTGCAACCAGCTCAGTAAGATGTGACATCGTTTTCCTCTTCCTTCGGCCAGATGGCCTTTTAGTTGTTATCGACTATGCCCTCAGAATTTTTGTCTCTTAATGAGGTCATAAAAATAAAAAAGCCTCCAGACCGGAGGCTCAAGCGCTGTTTTTCGTTTCTTTTCTTACGCGCAAAGCCCCCTTATTTCAGGCGCTAAAGTAAAAAAAGAAACGAAAAAAGGCTAACTTCATCATTTTTATTCTCTCTCCTGTACCCTTTTCAACCCGACTATTTATAGACTGGCTAATCCAGCTAATAGTAAGCATATTTTCAAAAAAAGTAAAAGAGGGAGCAAAGGCTCCCTCTCTTAACCTGACTTATGCCAGAGCGCCCTTCGCTTTTTCAACCAGAGCAGCAAATGCTACTTTGTCGAATACAGCGATATCAGCCAGAATCTTACGGTCGATTTCAATCGAAGCCTTTTTCAGGCCGTTGATGAAACGGCTGTAAGACATGCCGTTCTGACGTGCAGCAGCGTTGATACGAGCAATCCACAATTGACGGAATTGACGTTTACGCTGACGGCGGTCACGGTAAGCGTACTGACCAGCTTTGATAACTGCCTGGAAAGCAACACGATAAACGCGCGAACGGGCACCGTAGTAACCTTTCGCTTGTTTTAAAATTTTCTTGTGACGTGCACGGGCAATAACACCACGTTTTACGCGAGCCATATACTTCTCCTATCGTCTCTGAGTTCTAATCTAAAAAAATGCTTGCTTATGCGTATGGCAGACAAGCAACAACCAGGCCCAGATCACCTTTGGAGACCATGCCTTTTGGACGTAAATGACGTTTACGCTTAGTTGATTTTTTAGTCAGAATGTGACGAAGGTTAGCGTGCTTACGCTTGAAACCACCACTGGCAGTTTTCTTGAAGCGTTTAGCTGCGCCGCGTACTGTTTTAATCTTTGGCATTTTAATATCCACTTCGCATTGTTAATTACAACGAACTAGTAAGGCGAACAGACTCCTTCCAAACTGGTTGGAGCCTGCTACTTGTATGCCTGACTATTTCTTCTTAGGAGCGAGCACCATGATCATCTGACGGCCTTCGATCTTCGATGGGAAGGATTCGACCACTGCCAGTTCACTCAAATCTTCACGAATGCGGTTAAGCATTTCGATGCCAATCTGTTGATGCGCCATTTCACGTCCACGGAAACGCAGGGTGATTTTGGCTTTATCGCCATCTTCCAGAAAACGAATCAGGTTGCGTAGTTTGACCTGATAGTCGCCTTCATCTGTACCAGGACGGAATTTAATTTCCTTGACCTGAATAACCTTTTGTTTCTTTTTCTGTTCTTTGATTGACTTACTCTTCTCATAGAGGAACTTGCCGTAATCCATGATACGACAAACCGGCGGTTCGGCATTTGGGCTGATTTCCACCAAATCAACACCAGCTTCCTCAGCTTTTTCAAGAGCTTCTCTCAGATTGACAATACCAATCTGCTCGCCATCTAACCCAGTTAAACGAACTTCAGAGGCGCGAATCTCTTCATTAATGCGATTTGGGCGCGCCGGTTGAATTCTTTTTCCGCCTTTAATACCTTATTCCTCCAATTGACGAAGATTGCGACTGCGTATTTCTGCCAGCAACTTCTCTGAGAACTCGCTGACATCTATGCTACCTAAATCCTTACCGCGGCGGGTACGAACGGAAACTTTTCCTGACTCGACCTCTTTATCACCACAGACAAGCATGTAAGGTACACGACGCAGAGTGTGTTCGCGAATTTTAAAGCCAATCTTCTCGTTTCTCAAGTCTGCTTTTGCACGAATGCCTACATCTTGAAGTTTTTTAACCAATTCCTGTACATAATCTGACTGACCATCGGTAATATTCATGACAACCACCTGTTGAGGTGCCAGCCATGTCGGGAAAAACCCGGCATATTCTTCTGTCAGGATACCAATGAAGCGTTCAAGGGAACCCAGAACAGCTCGGTGGATCATTACAGGAACCTTACGTTCGTTATTTTCACCGACATACGACGCACTCAAACGCGCCGGCAATGAAAAATCGAGCTGCACAGTACCACATTGCCACGCTCGATCCAAACAATCATACAAAGTAAATTCAATTTTAGGTCCATAAAATGCACCTTCACCCGGCTGGTACTCAAATTCAATATCATTTGTTTTCAAGGCCTCAGCGAGATCTGCCTCTGCTTCATCCCACTGTTTATCAGTACCAATTCTTTTTTCCGGGCGAGTCGATAGTTTAACAACAATCTTCTCAAAACCAAATGTACCATATACATCATAAATCATTTTGATGCAGCTGCTGACTTCCTGAAGAATTTGATCTTCAGTACAGAAAATATGTGCATCATCCTGAGTAAAGCCACGAACCCGCATCAGGCCATGCAGAGCGCCTGAAGGCTCATTACGATGACAGCTACCAAATTCAGCCATACGCAGCGGTAAATCCCGATAGGATTTTAGCCCCTGATTAAAAATCTGGACGTGTCCCGGGCAATTCATCGGTTTTACGCAGTATTCACGGTTTTCCGACGAAGTGGTGAACATATTTTCTTTATAGTTTTCCCAGTGTCCAGTTTTTTCCCACAGGATGCGGTCCATCATAAATGGGCCTTTCACTTCCTGATATTGGTACTCTTTTAACTTGACACGAACAAACGTTTCTAGTTCACGGAAAATTGTCCAGCCATCATTGTGCCAGAAAGCCATACCCGGCGCTTCTTCCTGCATATGATATAGATCAAGCTGTTTACCAATTTTACGATGGTCACGCTTTGCCGCTTCTTCCAGACGTAATAAATAAGCACTCAGCTGCTTTTTATCTGCCCATGCAGTACCATAAATACGTTGCAACATTTTGTTGTCGCTGTTGCCACGCCAGTATGCACCTGCAACTTTCTGCAATTTGAAATAATGGCAGAAACGCATGTTAGGTACATGTGGGCCACGGCACATATCTACGTATTCTTCGTGATGATACAAACCTGGTTGATCATCACGGCTGATATTCTCATCCAGAATCTGGATCTTATACTCTTCACCACGAGCTGCAAAAGCATCACGAGCTTCCTGCCAGGTTACCCTTTTCTTGATAACATCATAATCTTTCTTGGCAAGCTCCATCATGCGTTTTTCAAGCAGCTCGATATCTTCCTGCGTCAAAGAGCGATCCAAATCGATATCGTAATAGAAGCCATTATCAATCACCGGACCAATTGCCATTTTGGTGTCAGGCCACAGTTGTTTGATTGCATGACCCAGCAAATGCGCACATGAATGGCGGATAATTTCCAGACCTTCTTCATTTTTACTGGTAATAATGGCCAGTGTGGAATCTGTTTCGATTAATTCACACGCATCTACCAATTCGCCATTAACACGACCAGCGATACACGCTTTTGCCAAACCAGCCCCGATATCGCGAGCAACATCCATGACAGAGACGGCGTGCTCAAATTGACGTTGACTACCGTCAGGAAGAGTAATTACAGGCATTTAAAATCCTTATCTACAGTGGTGACCCACACGAAAGATCACTTGTATGAAATATTTACCTCAAGAATTCAATACGTTAATTGCGGGCACTTGCTGCACCATGCAAGTTATGTACACAGTTAAGTACACAAAATGACAAACGACTCATGTACACCGCTTTAACTCGACAGAGGATGTTATCACCCATATCATTCAGCAACAAATAAAAAGAACAACATAGGTATTATTATTCAATGGGCATAAATTCTTTTAGCCAAAAAAACGGCAGTTTTCCTGTAATTTCTCAGTCTCCAAGATTTCCTCACTTCAAGGTTTGAAAAGACTTGGACGCTAATCACTCAACTTATGCTTAGACAATTCTGCATTTATTTTTTTTATTCGCCCCGGTGATACACTTAACGTTAAAAAACAGATCCCCAGCAACTCTAAAATAATCATCAGAAATATCATGACTACCGTATTCAGGCTACTGATATCCTGACCATCCACATATAATATTTTAAATGCAATAAAAAGCATCAAAACAAAAATAACAACAGACATTAATTTCTCAATCCAATAATTGAAAACATAAGAAGCATCAATTTTTATTTTTGCAAAATCCGAATTCACCATGACATATTTTTTTAATCTTTTAATATCGAATATATACCCTGCTTCAATGCCTAGACTGGTCAATTGTATGACTAAGTGCCTAAGATCCTTTGATTTAATCTTAGTCACTTTAAACATAATCTCAGAAGTAATAATATCTTTAATATAGACTTTATCTTCCTCAGTCAGGTATTCATCATATTTCTCAAGATAATCAATATTGTTTGTGAGCCTTCTATTCCTAAAAAAATTCAGGCTGCTATAGACATTTTTAAGCATGACCCAGATACCTCCAAGAAATGCTGTCAAAGCAGACAATATTGATGCTATAGCAGAGTAATTTTTTATTACCCAGTTCAGCAAGTCATCAAACATACATTCACCATTATTGTTTACATAGATAACTATAGTATGAATGCCATATTCAAATTTTCCTGTTTGATACCACTTGCATGGCTAATACTGATGCTGACGAGATAATTCTGTCCTTATGTAAAAACCACCAAAATGAAGGTGGTTTAAAGATGATAACCTGCGTTAATTTATCTATTTTTATCTGGTTGACCATTATGGTTGCCAAAAACTTGTTCAGGAGGTGAATCCCATCCATCACTTCTGGTTGTTTGATATTCTTGATTCAGTGGATACCAGATTTTGTTTTCAGGTTTACTTTTTTCTCCGACAACCAATAACCTAACTTCGGATCCTGTATTATTTATTACAGTGTGACAAATCCCTGTGCCAGCCGGAAAACCAACGGCATCTCCCGGCTCTAATCGATACAGTTCTCCGTTAATCCACACATCAGGTGTTCCCTCAAGCACATACACGAATTCTTCTTCATTCTTTTCTGCGTGGGGGTAAGACGTTCTACGACCGGGTAAAAGGCGCTCGTGGTGGATACCCAGTTTCTTTAGTCCCAGAGATTTACCAAGAGCAGAGCCTATAGTGAAAATTTCATTGCTATCGGGGTATCCTGCTCTCTCTTCTTCTTCGTTTTGTGTCCAATGCTGAATAAATTCAGGTCTTCTGTTTTCTCGTTTTAATGACATGACACTTCCTTTATTATTAAAAAATTATTAGTAGTAGGATAATTACATTGTTCTGAAAATATATTTAGATAACTATATTGGGATGGACGAACGTAGCCAACAAAGAGCAACTGGAGAGACGGAGCGTATTTGTAAAAGAAAGCTATTATGTCCTCTTGATAACTAATAGAAAAAATAATAAATCACATATTCAATTCAGTGTGACAAAAATCACTCTAAATTAAGATAGGCATTCTTCACTTTCCATAAATAACGAGGGGCCTGTGGTGCAGGATGATTATTCTGGACATACTGATAAAACTCATTCGGTGTCATTCGGTTAATTTTATTAATTGCCAACTTACGATCTGAATCAAATGTCCGCAATAATGCTCCAGCGCCATTAACATAGGCAACTATTGTTGCATAATATAAAGTTTCAGGGTTAATAATTCCGCTTAGATGCTGTTTTTTCAAAATACTAATATAGGCAGTACCAAGATCAATATTCGTTTCAGGGTCTTTCAATTCACGCATAGTTGGCTGCCCTGACTTACCTTTCAGTCGATAGGCATCCTTACCTGCTGTAGAGGCTTTAATCTGCATCAATCCAACTGCATTAGATTTGCTGATAACTTCTGGGCGAAAGCCGGATTCAACCTGAATAATTGCCCTGATCAAAACTTCATCCACCCCATAACGTTTTGCAGCCTGTGCAATAAAATTATCAAAGGGTGTTGCTCTTCTCTGATTATTCAATTTATTCTGCGACACCATAATGCCATCGCTGCCGAATATTCTTTTCGATGTTGATTTATGGTCATTTCTTACTTGTTGAGACTCCTGATTTGTACATCCTGTTAGCAATATCATCAGAAAAATATGAACATGAATAAACTTTAATCTCACGAAAAGTTCTCCTAAACTAAAATTAACCTTATAAAGCATATATAATTTTATGAATAAAATGAAAATATTTTTATATATCTCATCAAAATAAATTGAGGCAGTTATATTCAATGAACTTCAAAACACTAGACAACATGTTGTTTTTTTGTTCGCATGATGATTTTAGAAACCAGAAAAATTCAGGATAACCTGCAAAATTATCAATCATATCACTGTATCACCTTGACTTTATAAAGATGATATTGATAATCATTATCAACAATCGCATGCATAACAAATAAGGTTTACAATAATGAACAAAAAACGTTCTTTTTCTATTTTCCCGATACTCCGTATAACTATTACCCTCTTCACTATTACCTTATTCAGCCTGCAAGCTCATGCAGATAAAAAATTCAGGGTTGTAACTACATTTACCATTATTCAGGATATGGCTCAAAATGTCGCAGGGGATGCTGCTATTGTTGAATCTATTACAAAACCCGGCGCAGAAATTCACGATTACCAACCCACCCCCAAAGATATCATTAAGGCGAAGCGAGCTGATCTAATCCTCTGGAACGGGTTAAATTTGGAACGTTGGTTTGAACGTTTTTTTGAAAATATGCAGGATATTCCCGTCGCTATAATCACCGAAGGTATTACGCCACTCCCGATCCGCGAAGGGCCTTATAATCAGAACCCTAATCCCCACGCTTGGATGTCTCCGAATAACGCACTTATTTATATCGAAAATATCCGTAAGGCTTTAGTCAAAAACGATCCACAAAATGCAGATACTTATAACCGTAACGCCAAAATTTATGCTGACAAGATAGCCAAACTGGATGCGCCATTAAGAGAACGCCTGTCTCGTATTCCTGAAAATGAACGCTGGCTGGTAACCAGTGAAGGTGCATTTAGCTATCTCACACAAGACTATGGTTTCAAAGAGGTTTATTTATGGCCAATTAATGCCGAAGCACAAGGTACACCACAGCAGGTCCGCCGTGTCATCGATACGATGATAGAACATAAAATCCCTGTTGTTTTCAGTGAAAGTACTGTTTCAGATAAACCCGCAAAACAAGTCAGCAAAGAAACCGAAGCACGATATGGCGGCGTACTTTATGTTGATTCCCTCTCTACAGCAAAAGGCCCTGTTCCTACCTATATCGATCTGTTGAATATGACAGTCGATACTATCGCAAAAGGATTTAATCAATGAAAAACGCATCGTCATTATTTGAAAAGCCACATTTATTAGTTGATAACGCTACTGTCACTTACAACAACGGCCATACTGCAATTTATGATGCGAGCTTTGATATCACAGGCGGCACCATATGTGCATTAGTAGGAATGAATGGCAGTGGGAAATCGACATTATTCAAAACTATTATGGGGTTAGTTACTCCATCTCAAGGAAAAGTTACCCTTAATGAGCAATCCATAAAAACAGCACTGAAAAAGAATATCATTGCATACGTTCCACAAACTGAAGATGTAGACTGGAACTTTCCGGTTCTGGTTTCTGATGTTGTGATGATGGGGCGCTATGGGAAAATGGGCTTCCTTCGCAGGCCCAGTAAGCTAGACCATCAAATCGTAAATCGCTCACTAGAGCGGGTCGGGCTGATTGAACTACGTGACAGACAAATCGGTGAACTTTCTGGTGGACAGAAAAAACGGGCATTTCTGGCACGCGCACTGGCTCAGGAAGGAAAGGTTCTACTTTTAGATGAACCTTTTACCGGGGTAGATGTTAAAACTGAGAATGCCATTATTGATTTGCTACGTGACCTGCGTGATGAAGGACACCTAATTTTAGTCTCCACACATAACCTCGGCAGTGTTCCCGAATTTTGTGACCATGTTATTTTGATTAATCGCACCGTTCTGGCCAGTGGCCCAACTGAAATTACATTCACGCAGAAGAATCTGGAAACCACATTTGGCGGTGTTTTACGTCATATCAATCTCTCCGGCCCTGAACTCCATGACGATGACGATCCTCGTTCCCTGACCGTCATTACAGATGATGAGCGCGCTGCCGTATTTTACGGTCATGATAATCATGTTCCTCCACGACAAAGTCAAAAACAGAAGGATGAACAGTTATGATGGAACTGTTGCTACAACCATTTAATTATAACTATATGGTGAAAGCCATGTGGGTAAGTGCCATTGTCGGCGCTGTCTGTGCTTTTTTGTCAGCCTATTTAATGCTAAAAGGCTGGTCACTGATGGGGGATGCTCTCTCCCACTCTGTGGTGCCCGGAGTTGCCGGTGCCTATGCCCTCGGTTTACCTTATGCCGGTGGTGCTTTTTTTACCGGTATGCTTGCAGCATTATCGATGACTCTCGTACGCCACATCACACGATTACGTGAAGATGCCGTTATTGGGTTTATATTTTCCACTTTTTTCGCTGCCGGGTTATTGATCGTTTCTTTAAATCCAACATCCGTTAATGTACAAACCATCATCCTCGGCAATATTCTGGGGATCGCTGATGAAGATGTTTTACAGGTAGAAATCATTATTGCTGTATCTTTTATTGTTCTGATGCTGCTCTGGAAAGACCTGCTGGTTGTTTTCTTCGATGAAAACCATGCCCGATCCATCGGGTTATCCCCATTACGCCTGAAAATTATTTTCTTCACTTTATTAAGCGCCTGCACTGTTGCAGCCTTACAAACAGTTGGCGCTATTTTGGTTATTGCTATGGTCGTGACTCCAGGAGCAACTGCGTATCTACTGACAGATCGTTTTAAGAATCTGCTTATCATTTCAGTTGCCATAGGCGCCTTAACCAGTTGTATAGGTGCTTATATTAGCTACTTCCTTAATGGTGCAACCGGAGGAGTCATTGTTACCTTACAGACTCTGATTTTCCTGCTGGCTTTCTTCTTTGCACCTAAATACGGTATGTTGGCCTCTCGCCAACGAGCTAAAAAAGAATCTCAGGCAATTACTCAGGGAGAGCACTCATGAATACCTTGATTGAGTTCATCACGGAACCTTTTATGCATGATTTTATGCAACGTGCCATTGTCGCTGCGATCGTCGTGGGAACTGTCTGCGCAGTATTATCGTGCTATTTAGTGCTGAAGGGTTGGTCATTAATGGGAGATGCCATTTCCCACGCAGTATTACCGGGAATTGTTCTGGCATTTGTTGCAGGAATACCACTTGCAATAGGTGCTTTCCTTTCCGGAATATTTTGCGCCTTTGCCACTGGATATCTGAAAGAGCATAGCCGGGTTAAGGAAGATACCGTCATGGGTGTTGTGTTTTCTGGCATGTTTGCATTTGGTCTGGTACTTTTTACCCGCATAGATACAGAACAACATTTGACCCATATTTTATTCGGCAGTATCCTCGGTATTACCCAAAATGAACTGATCCAAATAATGTGCATTGCAGGGTTCACTCTGGCCGTTGTTCTTCTGAAACGTAAGGATTTCATGCTATATTGCTTTGATCCTAATCAGGCAAAAGTTGTTGGTTTACCAGTAAAACTGCTGCATTATGGCTTATTATCTCTTTTAGCTCTAACCATTGTTGCTTCATTACAAGCTGTTGGGATTATTCTGGTCATTGCAATGTTAATATCCCCCGGGATTATTGCTTTTATTCTATGTCGGAATTTTGAGCATATGATGATTGTTGCCATAATAGCATCAGTCACATCCAGTGTTCTTGGTACAATAGTCAGCTTCCACATTGATGGTGAAACCGGCGCATGCATTGTTATCATTCAGGCTATTTTCTTCGCATTTGCCGTTATTTATGACCAAATAAAATTAGCCAGAAAGAAAATGCATAGAAAACAGGCCAAGGATATATTATCCCCATCAGTGTGAGTTTCAGTAAAATCAAATTAGGGGGCCTATATCTAATTTAAATATGGCCCGCTAATCAGGATTTAAATTCTGTTTTAAACTGTTCAACCACTGCATCTGTATGTAATATGAGCATAGTAATTGTCAACTTAATGAGGTGAGTCATGTGGCAAACTGTTAGCCGTCTATTAAGTGAACATTTTGAAGAGGCAGAAATCCGCAACAAGACAGAATTATCAGGAGGAGATATTCACCGCTCTTGGTCTATTGAGTATGGTGCTCAGCATATCTTTGTTAAGTCCAATACGAAAGAAATGTTGCCTATCTTTAAAACAGAAGCAGAACAACTGGAATTATTAGCCCGTAGCAACACAACCAGAGTACCTGAAGTCTATGGCGTTGGGCATGACCGTAATCATAGCTTCCTTTTACTCGAATATCTTCCTATCAAGCCATTTGATGCCCACAACGCGTACTGCTTTGGCCAACAACTTGCCCGGCTTCACCAATGGAATGAACAACCCAAATTTGGTTTTGATTTTGACAACATGCTTGGCACGACAATTCAACCTAATGGGTGGCAAAAACGCTGGAACCAATTTTATGCAGAAAAGCGTATTGGCTGGCAATTACAACTTGCATCAGATAATGGCATGGTATTCGGAAACATCGATGCAATTGTCGAAAAAGTTAGCAATAAGCTGCACTCTCATCAGCCTGAGCCATCTTTATTACATGGTGATTTATGGCCAATGAATTGCGCATCTTTAGATCACAATAGTGTCGTTGCATTTGATCCTGCCTGTTATTGGGGGGATCGTGAGTGTGATCTCGCTATGCTCCCTTTTTACCCTGAGCTCCCTCTACAGGTTCTTGATGGCTATCAAAGTGTTTGGCCACTACCGTCAGATTTCATTGAACGGCAGCCTCTCTATCAACTCTATTATTTATTGAATCGCTGTAACCTTTTTGGCGGGGATAATTTTACCACTGCACAAAGTATCATCGATAATATATTATCCGAATAAAAATCCGTTCTGATGCAGAATAGCTACATAATCAGATTTAAAATCTAATCGAAGAGTTAACTAGAGCAATCCACACTTGTTTGTTTATTAATTTATTAAAAAAAAATCAAAGGAGTTAAGAAAATTAAATTGTAACAAAAGATTAATTATATTAATTTCTCTTTGTGAAATTTATGAAGCAGACAAATATATACTTAATACATTTCCAGCTTAAGCTACGCAGTAGCAGTAAGAAAGCGAATTCACTGGAATAGTGATTATGAAAATACTGGAAGGGAGGAGTAAGCATTGCCAACAAAGAAACAATCTGAAAGGCAACAGATACGATGTAGCTGCGGAACTCAGTATCCCGCAGCTATGATATTGCATCACCAACCTAATAATTTTGATAAAAAATAAGCAATTGCACCAATAATAATAGGCGATATATAGAGAGTGAATATTTGACTGAATAATGAGTGCCGAGGGAATTCTACCTTGGCTTCCAGCTGTTCTTTAGTGACATCACTTTCTTTTGCTTTCTCAAGGATCACATGATCTTCAATCTGTTCCCTAATAAATTTAAATTGACGGTATATCCTCAAACCAGATGCACTCATCGCCAAACCAACAAACATCAGGAAATAGATGACTAAAAAACTAACATTCGCTCCTGTGAGCGCCGCCACATAATCTGGTGTTGGAGAATGTCTCCAGAAAAAATCTAAAAATGGTGTATTAAACTTAATCACGTCAGCCATCATTTTTAAAAAATCATTCAAGACTGCGTTAATACCATCACCTTTAACTCCATGCAGCCATACCAAATTGACTACTGAAACTAGAGTTGACAAAAAAGCGGGTATAAAAATAATCCAACCCAATAGCCGCTTCGTGATAGCTACATACCTTGCCTGTGAATACGTCATTGATACTCCTCATGCGCATATATCCAAAAGATTTCAAGTTGTAACGCGAAAGCGCGAAAGTAAGTGAATTAATCACCAGAAGCATATACTCTTCGCCTTTCAAATTTCCTTTTTATTGGCTGGGCAAGTTCATTTTTGACTAATTTGCTGCTCCCTTGCCGCCACGATGCAATGTAAAATCCATTGAGTATAGATATATGTTCTAGGCAAGGGCCAGTTAAATATTAGTGTTATATGTTAATAAATAAAAGATTTTTCTTTTTTACCCCCTGTTCAACCAGGATAAAACCCTCTATACTAGCGCACTGTATGCATAAACAGCAATCAGCTCCAGTAATCAATACAACAAACAATCTAGTATAAATAATTATGACAGCAGAAGGACACCTTCTCTTTTCAGTTGCCAGCCTTGTATTGGCTCACCAGCTAGAAATCACTCCAGAAATAGCACAGGGGGATTGGTTCCACATGATTCCCGGTGTACTTTTGGCTTCTTTATTACCAGATATTGATCATCCACATTCAACTTTAGGTAGATTATTCCGTTTTATTTCCGTTCCTATTGCTCGGCTTTGCGGGCACAGAGGGTTCACTCATAGCCTACTGGCTCTGACAGTCGGTGTTGTTCTGTTTCAGACTGAAATACCCCCTGAGTGGCCTATACCAACTGATTTTATCCATGCCATGCTCATAGGGTATATTAGCCACCTAATCGCAGATATGCTGACACCCGCAGGTATTCCTCTCTTATGGCCACTGAAAATGCGTTTTCGAATTCCTATCTTGAGGGGAAAAGAACGTAAAAAAGCAGAGCGCTTCATAGCAGTTTTACTTGTAGTAATTGCTATTCTTATTCCACAACATATCAATCTTTCATTTATGGATTATTTTGATAAATTGCAATTCGATAAACTGCAACTTGATAAATTACACATTGATAAATTACAAAATTTGTACAAATAATTGAATTTATTTTTAATCAAATAATGGTCCTATTTTGATAATAGGGCCAATCAAAAACATAAATATTATTTCTTTATTTTTACTTATTAATTTCACTATCTGGTATCTAACTTCTGAGTTACAGCTTGCGATTGTTGATAAATAAACTTATATATCAATCAGATAAATCAAATGACTTCATATTTTCTGAGGCACCCCCACTCACATGCTGGCTGACATTGAACGAAAGCAAAACAAATCCCATAAATACATATAACTAATAGTGCTATCTAGTGACAAATAATTATATTATATTCTCTAAAATTATAAGAAAGCTAATATTTATATTGATACCATAATTCTTTAATAAAATAATGGTAAAACTTTTCGCTATAACTCGAAGTGAATACATACCATAAAAGAATATTAGTCAGAATATTGGAGACTAGGGATGAATTTACCACTCATTATCAATGTGCTGGTTTTTACAGCACTACTCGTTATATTAGCAAAAACGAGTTCAGATCAATGGAGTCTATCCAAAAAAGTTCTTATTGCCTTAGTTGTTGGTGTCTTTTTTGGATTAGCATTAAATGTTATTTATGGTGCACATAACCCGATCGTGAAAGAATCAATTAAATGGTTCAACATCGTCGGCAATGGTTATGTGCAATTGTTACAAATGGTCATTATGCCATTAGTCTTTGCTTCTATACTAAGTGCAGTTGCACGTCTGCATAAAGCATCTTCCTTAGGTAAGATCAGCTTGCTGACCATTGGTACTTTACTGTTTACTACAGCGATTTCTGCTTTAATCAGTGTTGTTATCGCCAATATGTTTGGATTGACCGCTGCTGGATTAGTACAGGGGACACAAGAGGCTGCTCGTCTGTCAGCAATTGAGACAAACTATATTAATCGAGTTTCAGACCTGAGTGTACCGCAACTAATCCTCTCTTTTATTCCTAAAAATCCATTTGCAGATCTTACTGGAGCAAATCCGACCTCAATTATCAGCGTCGTCATTTTTGCAACATTTTTGGGAATTGCAGCTCTGCAAATGCTGAAAGATGACCAAGAACGCGGTGAACGTGCTCTTATCGCGATTGATACTATGCAAGCATGGGCAATGAAACTAGTCAGGCTGGTTATGCGCCTTACCCCATATGGAGTAATGGCATTAATGACCAAAGTAGTTGCCAGTTCAAATATTCATGATATTGCCCAATTAGGTAATTTTGTTGTTGCTTCCTACATTGCTATAGGTCTAATGTTTGTTGTACACGGCATTCTTTTAGCTATAACAGGTATCAACCCACTAAAATTCTTAAGAAAGGCAGGCCCTGCTCTGACATTTGCTTTTACCAGCCGCTCAAGTGCTGCAAGTATCCCGTTAAATGTTGAAACGCAAACACGTCGCATTGGTGTTCCTGAGTCTATAGCCAGCTTTTCCGCTTCATTTGGTGCGACTATCGGCCAAAACGGTTGTGCAGGAATTTATCCTGCTATGTTAGCGGCTATGATCGCTCCAACAGTTGGTATTGATCCTTTTGACCCTCTATGGATTGCAACTCTGGTGGGGATTGTGACTATCAGTTCTGCTGGTGTAGCTGGTGTTGGTGGTGGTGCTACGTTTGCTGCACTTATTGTTCTGCCAGCAATGGGATTGCCTGTCACTTTGGTCGCTTTATTAATCTCTGTTGAACCACTGATTGACATGGGGCGTACTGCTTTAAATGTTAATGGAGCTATGACTGCCGGCACAATTACCAGTCAGTTAATGAGTAAAACTGATAAAAAGCTATTTGATCAGGATTAAATAACCTAATGGTAAAAAAGCCGGGATTTATCATACATCCCGGCTTTTTTCATTTAGCTGTTTAGATTCTCATCTTTTAAATAGATGCAAGCCAAGCAGTATTACTTAATATATTCGCCGCTACGTAACGCTTCAATACGTTTATCCAAGGGTGGGTGAGATAAGAATAACTCACTAAAACTCTTCGATTTGCCATTGATACAAAACGCCATCATGCTACCTTCTTCCTGAGGCTCATAGCTTGTTTTGAGGCGCTGTAATGCAGCAATCATTTTCTCACGCCCGACAAGTTTTGCTGAACCTGCATCTGCGTGAAATTCACGATAACGAGAGAACCACATGGTAATAATACTTGCCAGAATACCAAATACAATTTCCAAAACCATGGAAAGGATCATATAAATAATAGGGTTGCCATTACTACTGCTTTCGCTCTCATCGTCACTGCTGGACAAGAAACTTGCAGCTGCTTGTGCAATGATACGTGAGATAAAGATAACGAATGTATTTACAATCCCTTGTAACAACGTCATTGTTACCATGTCACCATTAGCGATGTGGCTAACCTCATGAGCAATAACAGCTTCAGCTTCATCACGGCTCATATTATTCAGCAAGCCTGTACTAACAGCCACTAAAGACGCATTACGGCGCGCTCCTGTAGCGAATGCGTTAATATCTGGTGCGTCATAGATAGCAACCTGCGGCATAGTAATGCCGACTTGATCGGACTGACGGCGAACAGTTTCCATCAGCCAGAATTCCATTTCGTTAGACGGTTTTTCAATAACCTGCCCACCAACAGAACGTAATGCCATCCATTTTGACATTAACAAAGAAATAAATGCACCACCAAAACCAAACAAACCAGCCATAATCATAAGGCCGGCAACACTACTTCTCTGTACTCCCGTAAGTGAAAGTATTATCCCAAACACAACCATAACGGCAAGGTTGGTGAGCAGGAACAGGGCAATTCTCATCATATAAGTTTGCTTCCTTTAATAATCAAACAGTTCAACTAAAAGTAAATCATAAGATGGGGACTAAGACCATATTATTCAATTTCTTTAAGGTGTTAAGCGATAGAATCAACGTAACTTTACAATTTTACATAAGATCCAGCTAATAATACAAAAGTAAAAAAACCGACTCTAAAGTCGGCTTTTTATGCATTATGATATCCAAAACCACTACTATTTATTCTGAGTTATTTCAACTGGCTGGTGAGCCAAATCCAGAGCAATTTGTACGGACTCGTCTAAGTAAGGGTCTGGCCCTTTATAATCTTTAGCTAAGTCATCAAGCGACACAAGTAGTTTTTTGCCTTCACGTTTGAAGCGCTCATTGATACGATTTAGTTTAATCGCTTCATACTCTTTATTTTCTTTCTCTCGCTCTGCATAGTTTAATGAATAAACACCATGACGAGCTTTTAGTACCTTATAATAAGCGATATCCTGGTCAATATATTTAAATTCAGGATCATTAGCGATACGCTGGCGATGCAGTTTAGTTAATGATGGCACTAACTCTGAAATATTCTTTGAAGAAGAATAAACTGCTGGCTGGATACTATCCCAAGGCAAAGCATTATCTTCCTTACTTTCACCTATATCAGTAGGCTCTGCCCCTGTTGGCATAAGAATATCAGGTGTCACACCTTTAAGCTGAGTACTGCCACCATTTATCCGGTAAAACTTCTGAATGGTATATTGCACTGAACCAATTGCTGGCCAGTCAGGACTGAGCATTTGATCATAAATGCGATTCAGGGAACGATATTGTTGAACTGTTCCTTTACCAAAAGTCGGCTCACCAACAATTAATCCACGACCGTAATCTTGCATAGCAGCAGCAAAAATTTCAGATGCAGAAGCACTTAAATTATCAACTATAACAACCAAAGGGCCTTTATAATATATCGCTTCATCAGTATCTGAATCCTCTTTAATCCGCCCTGTATTATCTCGGATTTGAACAACCGGACCAGTTGTGATGAATAAACCAGAAAGTGAAACAGCTTCTGTCAGCGCGCCACCGCCATTACCACGTAAATCAATAACAATGGCCGAAACATTTTGCTTCGTTAGTTTTTGCAGTTGTACTTTTACATCATTAGTCAAACCAACATAAAAACTGGGAATATCAAGAATCCCCACTTTTTCTTTACCAACAGTTTTAACTGACATTTTAACTGCGTTGTCTTCAAGGCGAATATTTTCACGAGTTAACGTAATAATATGATTTTTTGCCCCTTTCGCACTTGGAATAATTTCAAGGCGGACTTTACTGCCTTTTGGCCCCTTAATCAGAGCAACAACATCTTCCAAACGCCAGCCAACAACATCTACAATAGGTTTACCTGCCTGCCCTACCCCAATAATTTTATCTCCAACTTTGAGCAAATTACTTTTGGCTGCCGGTCCCCCTGCTACTAGTGAGCGGACGGTTACGTATTCATCATCATATTGTAAAACAGCACCGATCCCTTCAAGTGAAAGGCTCATCTCGGAATTAAACTGCTCTGTATTACGAGGTGAAAGATAACTGGTATGAGGATCTATTTCACGAGCAAAAGCCATCATTATGATTTGAAAAACATCTTCACTTTTACTCTGAGTCAAATGTTTCAGCAAAGTCCTATAACGTTTTGTCAGCGTTTCCTTGATCTCTTTGTCATTTTTCCCTGACAGTTTAAGATTTATCCAATCTGACTTAATCTTTGCATCCCAAAGATTATTTAATTCTTCAACACTCGCAGGCCACGGTGCTTTATCACGTTCAGTCTCTAGCTTATCATTTCCATCTAAGCGGATAGGCTGCTCTAACGTGGAAAGAGCATATTGATAGCGTTCAAAACGACGTTTTTGCTGTAAGTTAAATAACGCATATGGAAGGTGTAAATCACCATTCTCAAGCTCTTTACCCAAAAGCCCTTTTTGTGTAGCAAATTGCGCGATATCTGATGCCAAAAAAATATTATGCCCATAATCGAGCATATTTAAGTAACGATCAAAGATCTTGCCTGAGAAATCGGCATCAAGATTGAAATGTCGGTAGTGAGAACTGAGAAAACGGGAAACAACCCGTTTACTTACTGTCGCATGTTGTGGTTCCGGTTTTAGATCGGGTAGCTGATTTATAGTAACAGTAAGCTGATTATTCCCAACTGTTGTTCCGGTAACAGGTACAGAAGTATTACTACGAGCAGCACCATCATTGACAGTATCTGCATACCCTGTACCAAAAAATGATAGCCCTAAAACGAAAGCCAAAGTAATGAGTTTGTTCATGCCCAAGTTGGCCTCCGTATCAGAACTTTAAGTGTTCTGCGCGTACAATCATTGCCAGACCAGTAGGTAACTGCACTCTTACACCATCTTTCGCAATTTCCAGCACAGAAGCATCCATTAGGCTTTTCCCTACATTCACTTTGATCGTCTGCCCGACTTTCAAAGAGGATACATCTGTAACTGAGGTTAACTCAGGTTGTGCAATTTTTTTGCTAGTTTTATCTGCTGGTTTACGCGATTGCTGCGGGCGCTCTTGCGAACGGGATGGACGTTTTTCATCCTTTTTACCTGCTTCCGGACGGCGACGAGGCGCAGCCTTTTTATTCACAGGACGTTCGCTTTTCTTGTCAGATACGTTTTCTGTTTCACGTTTTTTGGCACGTTGCTCAGCCCGTTGAGCCTGTACACGAGCTTTAGCTTCCGCTAACTGCTGGCGCGCATGTTCAATATGCTCAGCTTCCAGCTCACCACATGCATTACCGTCAAGGTCAACACGTTGAGCACCTTCTTTTACACCATAAAGGTAACGCCAACTGGAAGTATACAAGCGCAGAGCAGAACGGAGTTGTGTTTTACTTAAACACTCTTCGCCCTGAATGCGTTCAACGATATCCTGAAAGATCCCGATTTTCAAAGGACGTGCTTCACCTTCTGCGGCGAAACATAACGGGAAACGATCAGCCAAAAAAGCAATGACTTCTTTACTACTGTTCAACTTAGGTTGATTTTCCATGAAATTTCCTGATTACAACGGTTTTGCCAACCAGCGCAGGCATGAACAGGCGACATTATAATGGTGTTGCCGATAAATGCCACGTCATACATAAGTTAAGTTACATTCTGTTGCAGATATTTTGGCACAACACATTGCCCCAAATGCTCACAAAGCCTGCTAACAAGGGCTTTCAAGCCATGTTCATCGTATTCATCGAACCGGTCAAAAACCGTGCTGTCAATATCGAGAACGCCAATAACTTGCCCATTAATTTCCAAAGGAAGGACAATTTCAGCATTACTATTGGCATCACAGGCTATATGACCGGGAAAAGCATGCACATCAGAAATACGCTGAATACTATTCTTTTCTACAGCGGTTCCACATACCCCTTTCCCTATAGGAATACGAACACAAGCAATTTTGCCCTGAAATGGCCCTAAAACTAGGGTATCACCATCTACCAAGTAAAAGCCAACCCAATTAACATTATCCAAATGTTCATATAACAATGAACTTGTATTTGCAAGAGACGCGATCAGGTTATACTCGCCTGATAATAATGCCATCAAGCTATCTGATAAATTTTCATAGAGTTTATACTTATCCATATACACCTATACAAAGTAGTCAAGCACAACAAATGAACAACAATAAATTAACGAACAGGGATTCTTATTAAAGATATCAGTCACTCCGATAAATTTTCTGCTATCCCTTGTATTCGCTGCCCCAGCTTAAAGCCCGAAGCACAGAATTAGAATTTTCTTTCGAGAATTTTACCAGTATTCACTTTTAAAATTCAGTTAGTTATCACAGCTTATATTATAAAACTACCTGATTTGCAGTCCAAACCGTGTTCCTGTTCAAATTATTATCCAATATTCTCTCTACCGACGAATGGTTGTTTATTACAATTTTTTTGTGTTTGTTTGTCACTACATTATTGCCATTCAAAGTCTACTGAACAAATTATACAAATTAGGAAAAACATGAACCTGTGAAAAAAGAGTAAAATTATTCACTAATTATGGTAAGCATAATAAAAAAAGGCCGAGCTCATTCCTCTACTCGGCCTAGGGAAAATGGCTCTGTTAGAGAGCCGTGCGCTAAAATGCCATTGAGACGTAGAACAACTTACCTCTTAAAGAGTAGTTGACACATGGTAATTTACCAATTTTGGTTAATTTATTAGCACATTAATTGACATTTCATTCATATTAACAATAAAAATCACTTATCTTTTTTGTCACCTGATTTATAATCACATAAAGACATAGCTGCCTTTTGAAATGGTTTAATACTCATTTTTTGATTATTATCCTCGGGATCATCCAGAAGTATTGTACTTAGCGGTGTAGCAATCACCTGATGCGCTTGCACAAGTTCTTCTGCTCGTTCATTAAGTGGGTATTGCATAAGCGTACTGGGGTTGATCACGAACAATGCACCTCCTGAACGGCAATCAAGCATAACCTCTTCACGGGTGAAAGCCCACTGCTTACCAAACTGTAATTTACTTACAGTTTGTATTGGAGCCGCTATCCCCTGAAAAGAAAAAAACAAAAAAGATAAAACACAAAATACTCGTTTCATTGTTATTCCCCAGATAAATACACAACCCGAATTCTAACGCCCTTTTCCCTGTTTATATAGCTAAGACTACACTCATTACCATAACCAATACACTTAACTGCACTACACCATACTTTCAGGGAAATGACAGCGCAGAAACTCTGCGCTTATGCGTTTAATACGAAATACAGTTGAAAAATGGTTAAGCCGACCAAAATGGAATATGCCGCATGTAAATAAGGATCACACAGGAGGTTCTGTTGCAAAAATAGCAACGCATAGCAGGGCAGCTGTTCCCAGAATGATTTCCAGCCAACTGTTGATCATTAGCAATTCATAGCGCCCTTTTTGCTTTAATTTAGGCACTAGGATATAACGATTGATTAAGGCTAAGAGAACCATAATTGTGACCAATATTATTTTTAGCCATAACATTGATTGGTATTCGGAGGTCGGGACATCAAGAGTTGGCCAGCCCGGAATTAAAATGATGCTACTGACAATACCTGTGGCAATTACCAAAAAAACGGCCAGATGCCCATAATTAGAAAATCGTCTCATCGCAGCAACACTTTCATCATAAAGGCGATTCTCCATGCCTCCATACCCCACCTTATCAGGAGTTGGATTCAAGCCGGCACTACCTTTCAGACGTAAAAATTGCAAGCACAGCAAAAACGGCCATAATCCACCAAACCAATAGCCTGCACTGAGTAAGTGGACAACCTGATTTAGTTGAAGCAGTTGACCAAGTTCCCCTTCATACATAGCGGCATGCCCAATGAAGGCATGGCTTGAAAGCAAAACAACAGAGCAGCCTAATAATAAAAAGTGCTTTACTTGAGAACTACCGGCATTAGTACGTAAAAAGAGTATCCCCACCACAGCAAGTGTTGCAACCAACAATTGCCACTGCCATACCTTGCCAAAAGCAGTCCCTAATACGGCCTGCCATATTTCAGGCTGGTAAGCATCGTGCCAGCCATCTCCCATCAGCCCGGCCTGTACAATAAACCAGACGATTGAAGTAATAAAAGCCAGAGCAGTACTAATCCCTAAAGCAGACTTCAGCCGTTTTCTAATCAATACTGAAAAGTGGCCTGATGCAAGTAAAGTAATGAACAGACTAAGCCCGAACATTAGCATTACAACCACAAAGTGGAAAAAACGGCAGAGTACGTATAATGCCTCGAGTGAAATCATTATCTTACGGTAAAGTTATAGACACCTTTTGTTTTATGACCATCGACTGACAACACACTCCAGTCAACGCGATATTCTCCGGCAGAAAGTTTGGCTTCAACCGGCAGAATCAACTTGGTTTTAGTTTCTGGATCAAGCTCCAGTTTTCCTGTTTTAATTTCTTGTTTTTCCGGACCAATTAATTTTACTTTGCTGAATCCGAGTTCAATGCGTTCTGAAAAACTCAGGGTTATAGCTTGTGGTGCAGCTTCAACCGTTGTATTTTCAGCCGGAGTTTGATCTTTTAAGTGGGCATGCGCTAAAGCCTGTTGGCAGGATATACCAACAAACAAAACAACCAAGGCAGATAATTTAGTCCAGAATGAGCGAATGCTAAAAATAGTCATAAATATATAACCCTTTAATATAAAGACGAATTTTATAATTGAGAGGATTCTATATCAAAAGACCAGTTTAATCTGTGGTAAAAGGCCGGACCTGTGAAGCACCACGCAAAAACAATAGTGGAAAATAAAACGAAAAAACCGTGACTCCTGCTTGACATAGTCAAAAAACAGAAATCACGGTCCAAAAATCCATCAGACAGATAGAGACTAGTTTATTATAAACTCTTCTCAGGCGTGGGCTGCATGTGCAGGAACAGATAACCCTTTCAAATCCTTATCCAGTAAGAATAAAGATTTACCACTTTCACCCACCATACCCAGTTTATCCAGAATAGATTTGAATAACTTCTCTTCTTCATGCTGTTCAGAAACATACCACTGTAAGAAGTTAAAAGTAGAATAATCCTGAGTGGTCATCGCCAGATGGGCCAGTTTATTAATCTCTTCAGTGATCAGTTTTTCATGCTCATAGGTCTGATTGAATACATCAGAAATGGAACTGAATTCAACGGGTGGAGCCTGAATCGCGCCCAGTACAGGCATTGCTCCTGTATCGCCCAGATAATCAAATAAGCGTTGCATATGCTGCATTTCTTCCTGTGAATGGGCTCTCAGAAATGCTGCCGCTCCTTCGTACCCTTTATCACTACACCATGCACTCATTTGCAGATATAAATTAGCAGAATAAAATTCTAGATTTAATTGCTCATTTAATTTCGTGATCATTTCTTGTTTCAACATTAGCCCAATCTCCTGATGATTAATTAACTGGAGCATATTATGCCTATTAAAAACCAATAAAACAAAAATAAATTAAAAATAAATAACAAATTGATAATTAATGATTTATGTTCATTCTTTAACAAGAATAAATCTCATTAAATATAAGGAAATAATAATCAATTTTATTTGATTAAATATTTATTAAAATAAAACCAATTTAATAGAAATGATAATTGATATTATTAATCTTTACTAGAGTGTTTTTTATTCAAATAACAGCTTGCTAAATGAACGAGACTCTATTAATTTTATCTCCTGAAGATATATCTTATAGATTTCAAGAATCAACTTGAGCGGTAAGAGGTATACATAGTATTTTTTGGAGACAATATGATAGAGCATAATTTAGCCAGACTATCAAAAGATGAGATGGACAAAGTCAACACTGATTTAGCGGCATCAGGAGTTGCATTTAAAGAGCGTTATAATATGCCTGTCATTCCGGATAATGTTGAACAAACTCAGCCACAACATCTGAGGGAATATTTTCAGCAACGGTTGAGGCATTACCGTCAGCAATCAAGGTCTTTATCACGTTTACCTTACGAGCCCAAAAGCCGTTAAAAAATAGCAAATAAAAAATAGTAAAAAGTAACCACTGCGTGAGCAAGTGGTTACCTCATCTACTTTCCAACAAACTTATCCGTTGCCTTGATTAACTGATGCAAAATACCCGGTTCATCAAAAGAGTGACCTGCTCCTTCAATAATATGAAGTTCAGCTTCTGGCCATGCTTTTGCCAGATCCCAGGCATTCTGTACCTGACATGCCATATCATAGCGTCCATGAATAATGACTGCTGGAATATGTCTGATAGCATCAATATGATCTAATAGTTGCTGCGTCTCATCCATAAAACCGTTATGGGTAAAATAATGATTTTCAATACGTGCAATTGCCAGAGCAAACTGTTCTTCTGCAAATGAATCTGCATGTTCAGAAGGTAACAGTGTGATAGTTTCACCTTCCCAGGTACTCCATAGTTGAGCGGCTTCCAACTGTACGGCAGGATCACTACTTATCAGACGTTTCCGATAAGCACTAATCACATCTTCGCGCTCTTCTTCAGAAAGAATGGATAATATACGCTCCCATTTTTCCGGAAAAAATCGGGAAGCACCTTCCTGATAATACCATTGCAA
The DNA here is from genome assembly GCF_963895965.1 of Xenorhabdus sp. PB30.3. NCBI lineage: Bacteria > Pseudomonadati > Pseudomonadota > Gammaproteobacteria > Enterobacterales > Morganellaceae > Xenorhabdus > Xenorhabdus sp. PB30.3. Next base: position 127,754 of record NZ_CAWQMW010000111.1, read on the forward strand.
TTCCTGAGGCCGGAGTAGGAATATTCCCCTTAATACCAGCTCTGATACAGCATGGGGATGTTTCTGGGCATAAGCCAGAGATAATGTTGAACCCCATGAACCACCAAAAACCAGCCAATTATCAACGCCCATTAGTGTACGTAAGCGTTCAATATCATCGACCAGATGCCAGGTTGTATTATTCTCAAGGCTTGCATGAGGCTTAGAACGCCCACAACCACGCTGGTCAAATAGCATGACATGGTAATGTTCAGGGTTGAATAGCTGCCGATGGTAGTGGGCTATTTCTCCGCCCGGTCCTCCGTGAATAAATACCGCAGGTTTACCTTTGGGATTACCGCACAGTTCCCAGTAAATCTGGTGCCCGTCTCCGGTATCCAGATAGCCAGTCTTATATGCATCATAAGCCGGATAAAGTTTCCGTAATTCCGTCATAGAGACCTCTCAATCAGAAACACCCACTGGGTTCCAAATTGTGTCCGCCAGTAAGAGAGTGACAAAGTTGCCGAAGCAACCAAAAGTGGCTCCATTGGGAAGCAAGAGCCTTTAGTTAATCCCCCCGGAAGCATAACTCATATGTGGTAGGAATAAGAGAGCGTAACCAACAAATAGGTAACTTGAAAGACACAAGGCATAAAAAGGGATACGTTTCCAGTATCCCGAACACATGTGAAGCTATCATGACTCTTTAATTACCGGATTTCGCTATAGCTGATAGTCTCTTTCTGGCAATCGATTGTGACATTATAGTTTTTGTCATTTTTAGTGCCCCTGACAACTAACGGAACCTGCAATGCGTCTTTATCACCAGTAATATCGTTGACATTTACCCATGCTACGGGTTTTGCAGTACCTAACTGTTTCCTGTCCTTATCCCAGTGATTAAGACGATTTTGCAGGAAATCTTGTTTAACTTGTGCGGCTATTTGATCTTTAGTCAGATTTTTGCAGGAAACAAATTTAGCGACATGGTCATTTTCAGCAGCTAATACAGCAGTTGTAAACGCAAAAGAAAGTGCAACGGCCACATTCAATAACCCTGCACGATGGATGAATTGTTTTATCTTCATGTTACCTCCTATTACCATCCAAATAGTATGGATTAATGTTAGGTTAAACTAACATGTAATAGAAAGTAATTATGTGAGTTTTGTTAAAAATGCGTTGTGACTATTTTACGTCATCCTCAAACAAAACATGGATCTGCTCTTTATCCTGATGTTTTTCCCTCAGTTCCTGAGCCACAATCACGATTGCTTCTCCACTGCTCATCCCTTCAGAAATAAGTTGATGAATCCTTTCCACAGCAATCTGTTGTTCTTCATGGGACAGTGCCGGCATACCTGAAAACATGGCGTTTACCTCTAATATATAGTAATAATTGATGATGATTGTGATTATATACGCAATCAATTTTAAGTTGCAGTATGACAGCAAGTGAACCGGTGTACCATTCTATGATAATCTCCGCCAATTAATCAGTTATTTTTGAATTGCCCTGCCAATACGGGTTCCACCATGAAGATTGCATTACAAAAACGTCAGTTACCTTATTTCCCTGATCTTGCAGCCAGCTATTTTGCTCCTCTTTCTGCCTCTCCTTGGGCAATGTTGTTACATTCAGGAGCTGCTCAACATTCACATAATCGCTTTGATATTATTGTTGCTGAACCAATCATCACTCTTGTGACACAAGGAAACTCTACCGAAATCAAAAGTCATGATGCTGTCTCTCATTCTCAAGAAGATCCTTTTCTTTTACTAAAAAAGCATCTTAATGACTGCAATATTACCCCTCAGTTTGATCCTGACCTGCCCTTTCAGGGAGGAGCATTGGGAATATGGGGATATGATCTCGGGCGATGGACTGAAAAGCTACCAGCGACAACCATTAATGAATTGAATTTCCCGGATATGGCCATTGGGATCTACGATTGGTGTCTTATCATTGACCACCACCAGCAAAAAGCAACTTTATTAAGCTATCACGATATTGATACTCGCCTGGCATGGCTGGAAGCACACACCCAGCACCGCGAAACAAATTTTGCCCTCACCAGCGCATGGCAATCCAATATGAGTGAGCTGCAATATCATGAAAAAATTGCGCATATTCATCGTTATTTGCGTAATGGCGATTGCTATCAGGTTAATCTGGCACAGCGTTTTCACGCCGATTATCAGGGCGATGAGTGGCAGGCTTTCAGGCAACTCAACGAATCTAATCGCGCTCCTTTTTCAGCTTTCATTCGTTTGCCTGAAAATTGCGTCATCAGTGTTTCACCCGAACGGTTTTTATTACTGGAAGATAATAAAATTCAGACCCGGCCGATCAAAGGCACATTGCCACGTGAACAAGACCCGGAAAAAGATCGATTACAAGCTGAAAAATTAGCCAAATCCCGGAAAGACCGCGCGGAAAATCTGATGATCGTTGATCTCCTCAGAAATGATATCGGGCGTGTAGCGGAGGCGGGATCAGTTAAAGTCCCCGAATTATTCGTTGTTGAACCTTTTCCGGCAGTCCATCACCTTGTCAGTACCATTACTGCAACATTGCCGGACGAATATCACGCAACAGATTTACTGCGAGCCTGTTTTCCCGGAGGTTCTATCACGGGTGCTCCAAAAATTCGGGCCATGGAAATCATTGAAGAATTAGAACCACATCGCAGACATGGATATTGTGGAGCTATTGGCTATATTAGTTTCTGCGGTACAATGGACAGCAATATTACTATACGCACCCTATTGACAGAAAAAGGAAAAGTGTACTGCTGGGCTGGTGGGGGAATTGTTGCTGACAGCACTGCGGAAAAAGAGTATCAGGAAACATTCGATAAACTTGGACATATCTTACCGAAATTAAGGGAACTCCATACATCATGACATCTCTTTCTGATTTTATTCATCGGTTTCAACTGCAAATTCCCGTACAACCGGATTATCCGGTCAACAATCAGCGGAATGCCGCTGTATTACTGCCGATTATTTGTAAGCCCGAGCCTACACTGTTACTTACCCAACGGGCCAGGCATCTACGTTCACATGCAGGGCAGGTTGCTTTCCCCGGTGGCGCGGCTGATCCGGAAGATCATTCACTGGCTGCCACCGCGCTACGTGAAGCCGAAGAAGAGGTCAATATTCCATATCATCAGGTACAGGTTCTGGGGCAGTTAGCCCCTATGGAAAGCAGCAGCGGGTATCATGTCACTCCTGTCGTCGGGTTAGTTTCGCCGCCCTTCTCTTTTCAGGCCAACCCAACAGAAGTAGACAATTTTTTTGAAATCCCGCTTTTTGATGCGCTCTCTCTTCCCAACTATCAGTATTTGGATGTTAAGAAGCATAACCGCCAACATCGGATCTACTTTTATTGGTATCGTGGGCAAATGATCTGGGGATTAACTGCCTCAATTATTTATCGGCTGGCTCAACAAGTCCAAAACTAGAGCTAAAAATAACCACTAACAAACATTATTTGCACATTTATTGTCCGAAATCATACCAATAACTATTATAATTAAAAAAAAACTGTAAACTCCTTTATCAACACCACTAAATAACAGTAAAGTAACGCGCTTTATTATAAATATACTATATCTCTTTCTTCTTTAAGGAGTCTGGCGTGATTAGCGTTTTCGACATGTTTAAGGTGGGTATCGGCCCATCCAGCTCTCATACTGTTGGTCCTATGAAAGCAGGAAAACAATTTGTCGATGATCTTGTAAACCAGGGGCTTATGTCCTCTATCACGCGTGTAGCCGTTGATGTATACGGCTCACTTTCATTAACCGGGAAAGGTCATCATACGGATATCGCCATTATCATGGGGTTGGCCGGTAATATGCCTGCAACTGTTGATATTGATTCAATCCCTGGTTTTATTCGTGATGTTGAGCAAACTCAACGTTTGCCGCTGGCAAATGGTTTACATATAGTCGATTTTCCTCGTGACGGAGGCATGAATTTCCGGAGCGATAACCTTTCATTACATGAAAATGGCATGCAAATCCATGCATTTGCAGGTGACGAAAATGTTTACAGCAAAACCTACTACTCTATCGGTGGTGGTTTTATTGTTGATGAAGAACATTTCGGTAAGCCATCTCAGGATACAAAGCCTGTTTCTTATCCATTCAGCTCTGCTGCTGAATTACTGATGAATTGCAGCAAAACAGGCCTGTCCCTTTCCGGCCTGATGATGAAAAACGAGCTGGATTTACATAGCAAAGAAGAAATTGCTGAATACTTTGCAGATGTATGGGATACCATGCAAGCCTGTATTGAACGAGGCCTGAATACAGAAGGCGTTTTACCCGGCCCTCTGCGTGTACCGCGCCGTGCTGCGGCTTTGCATCGTATGCTGACATCATCAAACAAACTTTCAAACGACCCGATGAACGTTGTTGATTTAATCAACATGTTTGCTTTGGCAGTCAATGAAGAAAATGCCGCTGGCGGCCGAGTTGTTACAGCACCAACCAATGGCGCATGTGGGATCGTTCCAGCAGTACTGGCTTACTACAATCACTGCATCGAACCAGTTACTCCTGAGCTGTATACGCGCTACTTCTTAGCCTCAGGTGCAATCGGTATTCTGTATAAGATGAATGCTTCTATTTCCGGTGCAGAAGTTGGCTGTCAGGGAGAAGTTGGGGTTGCCTGTTCAATGGCGGCGGCAGGTCTGGCAGAATTGCTCGGCGCAAGCCCTGAGCAGGTGTGCATTGCCGCTGAAATCGGCATGGAACACAACCTTGGTTTGACTTGTGACCCAGTTGCCGGACAAGTACAGGTTCCATGTATCGAACGTAATGCAATCGCGTCGGTTAAAGCGATCAATGCTGCTCGTATGGCATTGCGCCGCACCAGTGAACCACGCGTTTCACTCGATAAAGTTATTGAAACGATGTACGAAACTGGCAAAGACATGAATGCCAAATACCGTGAAACATCACGTGGTGGTCTGGCCATAAAAGTACAGTGTGACTAATCAAATCTGTAAGTTATCAATATGGCATAAGTTAAATAGCGACATTCTTTAAGTTCAAATTTGGCTTATCCGGAAAAATCCCTGCTAATATAGTAGGGATTTTTTTTGGCTGAAACGGATCAAAGAAGTATATTTTTTCCTCTTTTCTATTTAAAACATCTCTTTCTTTTTATCTAAAGATTAACAAAATGTTACCGGAAACAGACATTAAGACCAAAAAATAAAAAATAAAAGAATTAATTAATTTTTATTTGCCATAATTAAAATTAAAATATTATTTTTACCTATCAAAATAGTTCGACTTAAATTTTCTGACTGATAGCAATTTTCTTGA
>NZ_CAWQMW010000112.1:0-54355 GCF_963895965.1 Xenorhabdus sp. PB30.3
ATAAAAAATAACTTGAGATAAGATGGTTATAAATTATTTATGATTTTGATAAATCGATTCTTTACATTATTTATTTAAAAATCATTGATGAAAAAGATCAGTTGTATATGAATGTTATTCATTGAGATGCGAGTAAAAATACCGTAGAGTCATGCTAATTTTATGAAGGCCTGTCGTTAATAACTTCTCCCTATATAAAGACTACTCTGTTATTACCTCATCAGGAGATAAATCATGGCTGCTACACACAATGGTATTCATTACTATGATGTATCAACCCGTTATGCGCGTATTTCAGTATCGGATTCTGGCGGTAACGGGTTACCTGTTTTGTTTATACATGGCAATTCAAGTAGTAAAGAAATATTTTGCCATCAAGTAGAGTACTTTAAAAAGAATTATCGGGTTTTGGCTCTTGATTTACCGGGGCACGGAGCATCTTCCAATGCCAGTGAGCCCCGTAAGGCATATTCAATGCCTGCCTATGCCCATACTGTTATTGAAGTACTGGAAAAGATCGGCATAAACAGAGTTGTTGTTTTCGGCTGGTCATTAGGTGGGCATATAGGGCTGGAAATGTTGGCTCTGTTTCCCAAAATGATTGGGTTGATGATTTGTGGTACACCACCTGTAGCCGCCGGTAAAGATAATGTCGCACTTGGTTTTCGTCAGAGCGAACATATGGGGCTTGCCGGTAAGGCTGATTTTACTGAAGAGGATGTGAAAAATTATGCCTATGAGACAGTAGGTATTAATGCGCCTCATGATCAGTTTATTCTTGATGCGGTGGCGAGAACGGATGGTTTATCACGCCAGTATATGTTTGAAGCCTTTACTTCTCCACAGGCAACAGATCAACGATTATTGGCTGAAACGAGCAAAATACCTTTGGCTATCGTCAATGGGAGCGGAGATCCGTTCATCAATGCGCAGTATATCGAAGGCCTGAATTACCAAAATCTTTGGCAGGAGCAGGTTATTAGTTTGGCAGGTGTGGATCATGCTCCGTTTTGGGAAGCTCCGACCCGATTTAATCCTATATTGGCTGATTTTCTTTGTGATTTTTAATCTATTCGTTTAATTAGCGGCTGGGAATTACCTGCATTATTTATCTGGATATATCCATGTAAGCGCCCAGCCTAAAATTAGTCAGACATATGAGACTTTTTATTGTTTTGTGATTTCCATCACTTGGACAATTCTGTAATTTTTCTTATTAATTTTCGACAAAATATATCGTTTAATATTGTCATAAATTTTCTAGCTTATTGAATATCCCAATTATAAATCTTTGGTTAAAATTTATTAAAAGAAATTATGTTTTGTTTTTATGTGAAAAATAAGTATTTTTTCCACACCTTTCCGAAAAAATAAACTTTTAATCAGGATCACAGTTTCGGTTGTTTTCCTTTGCTGTAATGTTTCCGTGTTATTAATACCAATGCTTAATCATTTTCTCCCGTCATTTTTGCTTATCACTTTTTGCCCAACATACTGATTACTCAAGCCCATAAGCGCCGTGTAGTGCAGTAGTAGGGATGAAGAATGACACTAAAAATTAGTCTATTTAAGGTATTGGAGACATGAAACATTATGCAATCGCTATTACAGCTTATCCATCGACATAAATCGGGTGAATCAGTCGGCATTTACTCTATTTGTTCCGCTCATCCCTGGGTACTGGAAAGTGCACTCCGGTTCGCTAAAGAACGGGGAACTCACGTATTGATTGAAGCCACATCCAATCAGGTTAACCAGTTTGGTGGCTATACCGGAATGAAGCCCGCTGATTTTCGTAATAGAGTCTGGGAGATCGCAGATTCAGTCGGTTTTCCGAGAGAAAAAATATGGCTGGGAGGAGACCATCTGGGGCCTAACGCCTGGCAGGATCAACCTGCTGAAGAAGCGATGACACTTGCAGAAACCCTTATTTATGATTACGTCGCTGCTGGCTTTCGTAAAATTCATCTCGATTGCTCCATGTCCTGCGCCGATGACCCTGTTCCATTGACTGACGACATTGTGGCTAAACGGGCAGCCCGTCTTTGTCTGGCTGCCGAACAAAGCTGGCAGAACAATGGTGGTGAAAAACCGGTTTATGTGATTGGCACAGAAGTTCCTGTTCCGGGGGGAACGACGGAAGATGTTGTGGATGAAATGCAAGTGACTACCTCTGTTTCTGCGGCATCTACACTGAAAATTCATCGGGCAGAATGGGTGAAAGCACATCTGGCACATGTTTGGCCGCGAGTCATTGCATTGGTTGTGCAGCCGGGTGTTGAGTTCGGTAATCACCAAATTGAACATTATCAACCGGAAAAAGCGTATTCGCTCAGTCAGTATATCGCGACACAGCCGAATATTGTTTATGAAGCCCATTCAACGGATTACCAGACACCACAAACTTATCGCAATCTGGTTCGTGATCATTTTGCCATTCTGAAAGTGGGTCCGGCACTGACCTTTGCCCTGCGGGAAGGGTTGTTTGCCCTTGATAAGCTGGATCGCGAATGGAATGGAGAATCAGAGGCTGTTCACTTAAGTGAAACACTGGAGCAGGTGATGTGCAATCAGCCGGAATATTGGCGTTCGTACTATAAAGGCAATGCTCATGAACAGCATCTTGATCGCCAATATAGTTTTAGTGATCGCATCCGCTACTACTGGGCCAATTCTGAAATTGAATCTGCTGTTGAAAAGTTGATCTCTAACCTGCGGCGCAGACCGCTTCCTCTTTCCATGATAAGCCAGTATCTGCCTGAACAGGCCAAAGCCATTAATGCAGGTAGTCTTGCTTATGATGACCCCAAATTATGGGTTATGGACAAAATCCGACAGATACTGAGGGATTACGCAGAGGCTTGTGAAGCAGGAGGGATTGCATTATGACGGCTTTTTTCCCTTATTCAACTCAGTGGTTGACTGAACATCAGGCACATCATACAGCGGAAGAGATCCAGCATCAGCCCAGATTGTGGCGTACTCTGTATCATGAACTGCAACACAACCAGCCATACTGGCAACCTTTTCTCCAGCAGTTGCTCATAAAACCGGGTTTACAGATCATTTTGTGTGGAGCAGGGTCTTCGGCCTTTGTGGGGAGGGCGATTGCTCCCTATCTGCGTAAAATCTGGTGGTCTGAGGCAAAATTGGGTGGCGGAAATAAATGCGGGCCTGATATTCAGGCCATTGCCTCCACTGATATTGTCCCTGCTCCCCTGCAATATCTGGATACGGCTAAACCCACTTTACTGGTTTCTTATGCCCGTTCAGGTAACAGCCCTGAAAGTATTGCTGTCATTCAACTGGCTGATTCTCTCCTGGCTGATTGCCATCATCTGATCCTGACTTGTAATCCGGAAGGGGAACTGGCTCGTTATGCTGAGAACAGAAAACATGTTTGTTCGTTAATTATGCCGGAAGGGGCCAACGATCGTAGCTTTGCCATGACTTCCAGTTTCAGCTGTATGGCGATGGCAACGCTGTTACTTCTGGGTGAGCGGACTTTTGATATGACAAAGCAAAAAGATGCTCTGGAAAGAGTAGCTGCGCTGTGTGAAACACAGGCACCTGACTGGCAACCGCTTATCCAGCGAATTATCGGGCTGGGATTCAAGCGAATGATTGCGCTGGGTACCGCCGGTTTTGCGGGTATTGCTGAAGAAGGTGCGCTCAAAATGCTGGAATTAACCGCAGGCCGGATAGCAACACGTTATGATTCTTGCATGGGAGTACGGCACGGGCCGAAGTTTATGATTGATCATGATACGCTAGTGGTTGTGATGCTCTCCGCTGATCCCCATTGCCGCCATTATGATATCGATTTGCTCAATGAACTCAGACGCGATGGTCTGGCAAAACAAATCATCGTCCTAACCAGTCAGCCTCACCCTGAATCTCTGGAAATTACTACGGATTTACCGGATAGCTGGCTTATTTTTCCGTATTTACTTTTTTTTCAGCTACTGGGTTTTGAAACCTCACTGGCGCTTGGCCTTTCCCCCGATAACCCATGCCCGACAGGTGAAGTTAACCGGGTAGTAAAAGGCGTTCAGATTTATCCCTATACCCAATCAGAATAGTAAAAGGAGTTCTCATGTCTACCCCAAATATCCTATTAACCCGTATCGATAATCGCTTGATACACGGGCAGGTTGGCGTTACCTGGGCAAATTCTCTGGGTGCCAATCTGGTTGTGGTGGCGAATGACGAAGCAGCAAATGATCTTGTTCAGCAGTCTCTTATGGACATGGTGATGTCTGATGGTGTCCAGACCCGCTATTTTACTCTGCAAAAAACGATTGATGTTATTCATAAGGCTGCTGAACGGCAGAAAATTTTCATCGTTTGTAAAACACCGCAGGATGTGCTGACGCTCGTAAAAGGTAATGTTCCAATCCATTTTGTAAATATCGGAAATATGCATTTTTCAGAAGGAAAAACGCAGATCCATAAAACAGTTGCTGTTGATAAAGGGGATATTGAGACTTTTATCGAATTACAAAAAAGGGGTATTCCCTGTGAAATCCGTCGTGTACCGGATGAATCGGGTGAGGATATCGCTAATCTTCTGAACTGAGGGGTGTGAATATGTTTGTTGACGCACTTTTGATCTCAATACTGGCAGGGATTGCAGGGATTGATTTATTCAATGGATTGACACATATCCACCGCCCGGTTGTTATCGGGCCGTTGGTCGGACTGATTTTAGGGGATATCCAGACTGGGTTATTAGTTGGTGGCGCGTTAGAACTTGTCTGGATGGGAATGGTGCCGCTGGCTGGAGCCCAACCCCCCAATGTCGTGATTGGCGGGATAATCGGGACGACTTTTGCCATTCTCACACAGGCTGATCCTAAAGTCGCGGTGGGTATTGCAGTGCCTTTTGCTATCGCTGTGCAGGGCTGTATCACACTGCTGTTTACCATTTATTCACCGATGATGCACAAATGCGATCAGATGGCAAAAAAACGCAACTGGCGCGGGATAGAATGGGTTAACTATTTTGGTCTCATTATCCTGTTCTGCTTCTATTTTATTGTTGCCTTCCTGCCTATCTACTTTGGTGCAGATACTGCCAGAGCCGTTGTACAACAAGCACCAAAATGGCTGCTTGATGGTCTTTCTGTTGCGGGTGGCATGATGCCGGCTATTGGTTTTGCTCTGTTAATGAAAGTCATGATGAAAAAAACCTATGTGGCTTATTTCATTCTGGGTTTTATTTCAGTCACTTTCCTGCAATTGCCGATCATTGCTATCGCGCTGGGTGCACTCGCAATTGCTTTAATCGATTTTTTCAATCGTACTCGTGACGATAATGGGAACCCGCAAGGTACAGCATCACAGTCAAATTCCGCAGAGGAGATGCAAGATGGTATTTAATAAACTGGATAAGGCAGTGTCTGAAAAAAGTCGCAAGCATGGAAAGGATATCGCTCAGGATAGTAACTCAGCCGATCGTGATGACTATATCGATATGACACCGGCAGAAGATTTAACTAAACGTGAAATCAACGTCATGGCTTTGCGTTCTTTGTTGTTACAGGCTTCTTTCAATTATGAACGTATGCAGGCTGGAGGCTGGCTCTACACGCTCATCCCGTCGTTGCGTAAGATCCACAAAAACCCCGACGATTTGACTAGTTCGATGAAAATGCACATGGAATTTCTCAATGTCCATCCGTTTGATGTGACTTTCCTGTCTGGTCTGGTGTTGGCGATGGAGCGCAGTAAAGAGAAAATTTCCACTATTCGCGCGGTAAAAGTTGCCCTGATGGGACCATTAGGCGGAATAGGTGACGCGCTGTTTTGGTTAACATTATTGCCAATCTGTGCGGGTATCGGAGCGTCATTAGCGTTACAGGGCAGTATTCTGGGTCCTATTCTGTTCCTTCTGATGTTCAATGTTGTGCACTTTGCACTGCGTTTTGGTCTGGCACATTATGGTTATCACACCGGCACTAAAGCGATAACCATGCTGAAAGTTCATACAAAAAACATTTCTCATGCTGCTTCGATTGTCGGTATGACGGTTATTGGTGCGCTTGTTGCTTCTTATGTCCATCTTTCGACACCTTTTGTTATGAAGGCTGGTGAGGCAAAAATCGCATTGCAGACCGACGTCCTCGATAAACTGATGCCGAATTTGTTGCCTCTCACCTTTACTTTGCTGGTTTATTGGCTGATGAAACGCGGTTTCTCGCCAGTAAAACTTATCGGTATCACAGCCGTATTTGGGGTTGTTGGTAAATTGGTGGGATTTTTATAAGGAAAAAACATGCTGGGTATTGTAATCACAGGACACGGGATGTTTGCCAGTGGTCTGCTACAGGCGGTGGTGCAGATTATTGGTAAACAGTCGTCATGCATTGCCATTGATTTTCCCGATGGTATGACCACAGAGCAACTGTCTCAGGAATTATATACCGCCAGAGAGGCGTGTGATTCGGGGAAAGGGGGGATTTTCCTGACAGATTTGTTGGGGGGTTCTCCTTTTCGTCAGGCGGCTCAACTGGCTTTAATTCACCCTCAGTGGCAGGTTATTACGGGTACGAATATGCAACTCGCTGTTGAAATGATGATGGTACGTGATGAGATGAATGCGGTTGAGTTTCGTGATATGGCACTGGAATGTGGGCATCGCGGGCTGACCAGTCTGTGGCACCAGCAGCAACAGCAACAACAAGTAAAACAACAGGTATTATCTGATGACACAGATGGTATCTGAGGAGTCCGTATGTTTTTAATCTCTAACAGTAAAATGTTGAAAAAAGCCCAACGGGAAGGTTATGCCGTTCCGGCATTCAACGTCCATAATCTGGAAACGGTGCAGGTTGTGGTTGAAACAGCGGCAAAAATGGAGTCTCCGGTCATTCTGGCCGGAACTCCGGGTACCTTCACTTATGCAGGTCTTGAATACATGGTTTCTATCTGTAAAGAAGCCGCGATGATCAATAAACTCCCGCTGGCACTGCATCTTGATCATCATGAAGATATCAATGACATCCGTCACAAAGTAGAAACAGGGATCCGTTCAGTTATGATAGATGGCTCTCATTTCCCTTTCGAAAAAAATATATCTACGGTGGCTGAAGTTGTACGTTTATGTCAGCGTTTTGATGCCAGTGTAGAAGCCGAGCTGGGAAGGCTGGGAGGGCAGGAAGATGATTTGACAGTTGACAGTAAAGACAGTTTTTATACCGACCCATTAGCCGCGAAAGAATTTGTTGAACGAACCGGAATAGATTCATTGGCAGTGGCCATTGGCTCTGCACACGGGCTTTATCACGGAGAACCTCATCTGGATTTCTCACGTCTGGAAGAAATTCATCGTCACGTAGAGGTTCCATTGGTTTTACATGGGGCATCCGGCATACCGGAGGAGATGATCCATAAATCAATTGCACTGGGCATTTGTAAAGTCAATGTCGCAACAGATTTAAAAATTGCTTTTGCTGATGCGGTAAAAGCCTATTTCGCTCAGTATCCTGATGCTAATGATCCGAGAAAATATATCACACCAGGTAAAATCTCGATGCAGAAAGTAGTAGAGAAGAAAATTACTATTTGTGGTAGTGCTGGGAGGGTATAAGTTTTATATACCTTCCATCTTTCTTTTAAATTTCCTCTTTTTGTTAGCTAAGCTAGCTCACCCCAGCCACATAATCATTTATGCTCTTGGAGGTTCTTTCTCTTGCCACTGAGACGAAACTCAAGATTCATTGAGTATATGTTAAGGTCTTGATCGATGTCACAAAAGTAGTGAAAACTACAAGCTAGTTACGATTGGATATGATAACTATATGAAAGTACTTTGGTTATCTAAAGGTATTCAAAATGAACAAATGGTTAGCGATTGCAAGCTCAGTGCTTATCCTTTCTGGTTGTAAGGTTGATGTTGAAACAAAAGTGAATACGGATGATCTTACCTCGGTTGAACATAAACTGGTTAAGGGCAACATCGATATTGAAGTCTCATCCTGTAATGATTACGAAGATTCCCGTAAAGAATCAAAGAATGTCATTGAATTAAAAAAGAAAATCCCCACTATTTTTAAAAATGCCGAGTATGTAGAGTGCTATCGTAAGAAATTTGATTCCTATGCACATTTCACTATTCCTGTTGCTGTGGGGGTATTACCGGAAAACGGTCTAAGTAATGATGCAGATGTCTTTATTCTTTCTAATGAAAAGACCTATGCGGGTGCGCTGATCCCAAAAGATGTGCTTGAGAAAATCAAAAAGGCACAAAAAGACATGATGGGAAAACTTGATATCAGAATGACTATTATTCTGGAAAGAGGAGCCAAACCCGTACCAACACTGGTTAGTTTTGGCACTTATGTGACAAGCGCGAAAAATAAAGATTATCCGGCTGTAGCACATGGAGTCAACCTAGCGAAGGAAATGAAATTCAGATTATCCGATGTTTCCAACTCAGCTTTATCTACGGGCGAACTTGTTCCTTTTCTTGTCACGCCTGACTATTTTGATTTCTTACAGGCAGCTAAAAAATAGTTGTTTATGTCCTGAACTAAAATAATTATTTCCAATAATGAGGCCGCAGGAATGCGGCTTCAGATTAACGCCCCCAGAACTGACCGTCTGTCATAGCTTTGAGGCTCCGTCTCATGGGATTTTCCCCGTGGGCTCCTCCATCCATATTGCACCGGAGAAGACGTGGTAAAACCGGTCTAATCAAAATAGATCGGTCGGTAATTCCTGTAATCTAATTAAACCACTAAGGTTTTACTGTCCATTCCGCAATAGTTACAATAACATCTAAAGATGCCTCCTGTTTGATATGTGTAGTCGTTTTTTCCGCAGTGTGATTTTTCGGAATTGCTGCTATTTATGAACTCTTCTACTCTGTTGGGCAAAAGAAGTGCATCAATGTGTATTTTTAATAACAAGGAACGGTTTACCGTGGAAGAAACATTTTTACGTGGTGATAAGCTCGAAAGTTATTTACCAATGGGAGAGAATGGTCAGGCCGTCCACCTTTCGGCACTACAATTACGTGAAACTTTACGTTTGCGGCAGCTTTCTGAAGTAGCTAACTCACTGGCTATTCCGCAAGTTAATGAACAGGGTGATCGCATTGATTGGTACGCGAGCTTTTCCGGTAATGTTGTTCCTTGGGCGGCTGCAACGGATGATGAACGTCAAGCTGCATTGAAACAACTGGACGCTAATAAAGCGGCAATCGAGCAACTCAGTGCTCAAATGTTAAGTCAAAAGACGCATGAAATGCGTCTTTTTGGGGCCTTGTTGAGTAAGACTATACAATTCCCTGATAAGGATCATGTATATTTGGTCGATGGTAAACCCGTATTGACTTTTTGGGGATTTGTCAATGCTCAGCAACAGGCTCGCCCTAATCCTTTTGATTGCCTAAAATTAAAACGTCCTGCCCCCTCTAATACTGGAGAATCTACTGGTATCCCGCCTGTTTCTACAACACTGGCTAAGCCATCTGTAAATATAATAGAAGAAGTAACTTCAATATCCCGTTCAGCGGGAAAACAGACTCGGCGTTGGGTAATACCACGTTGGTTGTGGTGGGTGTTACCCATTTTATTGCTTTTTATATTACTTATGTTACTGCGTGGCTGCGTACCCAATTGGTATTTTTGGGGAGTATCACCTTCCACTCATCTTGTTTCTGAACTTCCAATGCAGGAAGAGAAAAACTTGCAAGATGGAAAAAGAATATTATTACCACCAGAAATAGCTGTTTCTCCGCCAGAGACAAATACTATCGACTCAATGAATCCAACTTTCCCTACACAGTCAAATGTACCTACTACACCGACTGTAGGCATGAATTCTACATCTGCTAAGGTATCAATACCTTCACCGTTATCAACAGCCGCTAATACCTCCCCTGTATTGTTAACAGTTCCATCTGTTGATGCACTAGTGATCCCTGATAATGCTGTACAAAAAGGAACCGTTGATTTTCTCAATGGACGTTGGTACGCGGGGGCAGGAATTCAGGATATCCGAACGGGTAAACCCCTCAGGCTGATGTATCAAATTACTGATGGAAAAGGGTTTGTTGAAATGGTTCGTGGAGATGGTATTCGTTGCCAAGCACCTGTCACAGCGGCTATGGAATCCGGTAGCTTAAAATTGGATAACCATGATGAAGCAAAGTGCAGCGATGGTTCAACTTATACTATGCCTGAAGTTATCTGTCAGTCAGATAGTCAAGGTGTAACGGCGTGCAAAGGACGCTATAACGAAAAAACCTTATTTCCTATGTCGATAAAGCGAGAGGCAGATTAACGACATGCTGGCAACTATTACTGATTTTAAAGAAAAAGTTACTCTGATTCGTGACAGTGGTATTCAGTTTCTGGATTTTGCTTTTGCACTTCCTAACCGCAAAATCTACGGCGAATTTTTGCTGGGAGGAGAGAATAATCCGCTTGTTCGTCTGGTGTACAATGAACGGGAAGATACTTTTCAGGTTCCTGCCTCATCAGGTTCTGCTGCATTTTCAGCAGAACCTGATTACTCATTGGCATTAGAAAAGTCTCTTGAGATTTATAATGATATCTGGTTACCACTACCATTCTTCCGTTTTAACGCCCCAAAATGTTTTGCTCAGGGGCCAACTAACTGGTCACGAATAAAATTTCATGCACTTGATACACCGGATGAGCAAGGAAATACGTGGCGCGTCACTTTGGCTTTTGATACCAAAGTCCTTCCAGACAGAAGGAATACACAATATCTGGCTCCCTGTGATGATGATGTCCGTTCTGGGGTGGGTTTTGCACTGGCAGAAAATCACCATGAAATGGGGGATTTTTTGTTATTGAAGTGGGTAGATGATTGGTTGCGGGAAAGCTATTCCGAGCGTGCGGTTGCATTGTGGCGTCTATATCATGAAGATATTGAGCACAACCTGAATCAGAGAGAACACCAAGGGCATTATCTTAATTTAATTAATGTTATTAATGTGTTGTTGCAAGTTCCTGACATCCAGCTCAATGATGTCAAACTGCAGAATAACCCAATTAATGTTGATTTAGTGCTTGATGTAGGCAACTCACGCAGTTGTGGGATTTTAATTGAAGAACACCGGGATGATAATCAGGGATTATCTCAAAAATATCAATTGCAGTTGCGTGACTTAAGTGAGCCTCAGTATGTTTATACGGAGCCATTTGACAGTCGGCTCGAATTTGCTCAGGCAGAATTTGGTAAACAGGATTTTTCTGCTAAAAGTGGCCGTAGTGATGCCTTTACCTGGCCAACTATTGGCCGGGTAGGAGAGGAAGCCTTCCGAATGGCATCTCAACGCTTGGGAACAGAAGGGTCAACAGGGCTTTCCAGCCCAAAACGTTATTTGTGGGAT
The DNA here is from genome assembly GCF_963895965.1 of Xenorhabdus sp. PB30.3. Classification (NCBI taxonomy): domain Bacteria; kingdom Pseudomonadati; phylum Pseudomonadota; class Gammaproteobacteria; order Enterobacterales; family Morganellaceae; genus Xenorhabdus; species Xenorhabdus sp. PB30.3. Next base: position 11,369 of record NZ_CAWQMW010000112.1, read on the forward strand.
GAGGCTCCTTATTCTCCGGGTTGGCGTTTTAGTCGCGCTTTTGTGAAGTCGGATCGTGAACCTCAGGCAACAGCGGCACCGATGACTTATATGATCAACGATAAAGGTGAGGCTTTGTATGCGTTAAAACCGTCTGAACGTATGCCTGTGTTTACTCCAGATTATAGCCGCAGCTCCCTGATGACGATGATGTTATCTGAAGTATTGGCTCAAGCGTTGATGCAGATTAACAGCCCGGCACAGCGTTTGAAGATGAGTCATGCCAGTACTCCTCGCCAGCTAAATAACATTATCCTTACCGTACCACCATCTATGCCTAAGCCGGAGCGTACAATTTTCCAGCAGGCGATGATGCAGGCAATCAGACTGGTCTGGAAGGCATTGGGTTGGGAGGAAATGGATCAGGGAGTGGATGAAAGCGGAAGAGAAGAACAAAACGTTTTGCGTCAACGTATTCTGCCGGAAGTGCATGTAAAGTGGGACGAAGCGACTTGTGGTCAGTTGGTTTATCTTTATAACGAAACCCAAAACTATTTTGGAGGCCGAAGTGAGGAGTTTTTTGCTGCAACAATTCGTCCGGATAACCAAGCAGAAACTGGTGATACGCGAACATTAAAAATTGCTTCGATTGATATTGGCGGTGGAACAACCGATTTAGTGGTCACCCGCTATACCTTAGATGATGGCAATGGTAGCAATGTACGTATTGTACCGACACAGCTATTTCGTGAAGGTTTTAAAGTTGCCGGTGACGATATTTTATTAGATATCATCCAATTTTATTTACAACCTGCATTCAAGGCCGCTTTGTTGAATATTGGCTATCAGGATCTAGATGCAGAAGCGGTGATGTCGCGTCTGTTCGGCAGCGAAGCATTGGATGCGGGTAAGCAGGTATTACGTCAGCAACTGACATTGCAGATATTTTCACCTATAGCACTGGCTATTTTGCATCGCTATGAGAAATTTACCTCAGGCTCCAGTGAGCAGGTTATTAGTACAACATTTGGTGAGTTACTCCCCCATCTGCCTACAGATAAGGTATGTAACTATGTGGATGATGAAATTAAACGTTGTTTACCGATAGGGAACAATAACTCGTTTTCAATACTTGATGTACCGTTGAATATCAATTTAACGAAGCTTCATAATGAGTTTATTGATGTCTGTAATATTCGTTTCAATATTTGTCATAGCCTGCGAGCGCTGTGTGAAGTGCTTTGGTATTACAATTGCGATATGTTGTTATTAACCGGGCGTCCCTCTCGTTTACCCGGAATTCAGGCACTAATCCGTCAGCTACAGCCAGTTCCTCCTGCCCGTATCCTCCCTTTACATGGTTATGAAACTGGGGGGTGGTATCCGTTCAATAAAAAAGGTCTGATTGAAGATCCTAAATCTACTGCGGCGGTGGGCGCAATGTTGTGTCTTCTGGCGGAAAAATCACGTCTGAGTAATTTTTACTTCCGTACTGCCAATTTTAAGCCTTATTCAACAATCCGTTATCTGGGAATGCTTGACAGTAACAACTTGTTGAAAGACAGCAACGTGTTTTATAGAAACATTGATTTAGACACACCAGGATTCCAATTGGATAATCACCAATATTTTGAAGTACGTGGTGAAATGCGAATCGGTTTTCGCCAGCTTGATAATGAGCGTTGGCCTGCGACGCCACTGTATACTTTAAAAATTCCGGGGGCACGTTTAGCGACGGCTTTATCTGGTGATGCAGTACTGAGGCTGAAGTTGGAAGTAGAAGAGGGACGTGGGCCAGATGCAGAAGCTAATGGCAGCCCTGAAAAATTCCGTATCAGTGAAATAGATATTGTTGGTTCTGAACAAAATCCTCGTAAGCAGGATATTAGTTTTAAATTGAATACATTAGCCGGCAATGGACTGGGTGAAATTCATTATTGGCTCGACAGTGGAAGTATTAAAATCTAATGAATCATTTTACTCCTGAACAGTTAAAAAGAGAGTGGCTTAGTGTTGCAGAAGGTGCAAATCAGGCGATTGAATGGATTGACGATGTTCGTGAAAATGCACCACGTCTCAATACTGAAGCAGATCGATTAAAGCTGAAATTGCGCCGTAGCCGGAACACAGCCAAAAGACTGGCAACGGCAGCTATGCGTCCCATGACCATCGGTTTTTTTGGTCTTTCTCAAGCGGGGAAATCCTATCTGATTTCTTCATTAGCAGCTGGGGATAATGGGCGGTTAGAAACCCAAATGGGGCAGCACCAACTGGATTTTATCGAGCATATTAACCCACCAGGTGGTGGCAAAGAGGCAACAGGACTAGTAACACGCTTTAGCCGTCAATCACATTCCTCCAATCCAGACTGGCCGATTGAATTGCTGCTATTTAGTGAAGTGGAAATCGCTAAGATCTTCGCGAATACGTTCATTCATGATTTCAATCAGGAAAAGATTGACTGGAGTTATGATGAAAAACGTATAGGTGACTTAATTACCTCACTAAATAACCGCCGCCAGACACGGAAAGTATCAGGTTTAACGGAAGATGATGTGGTTTCTCTGTGGGACTATCTGATTCGTCATGCGGAAAAAAGCCAGAGTAAAATGGCATTGCAATACTGGCCTGCAGCGGTGGAGCTTGCACCGTGGTTATCGATTGATGATCGAGCGCAGCTGTTTAGTGAATTATGGGGAAATATCGGTGAATTCACAGAGGCTTATCGTCGCTTTGCGCATACATTACAGCGTCTGGGAGGGGCTGGTGTCGTCAGAGCACCGCTTAATGTCTTAGTCATTGAGCAAAATGGCCGATTAGTACAGAGTAACAGCATTATGAATGTCGATATGCTGGAACGCCTTAACAAAAGTAATGATCTACAGGTAGAGGTATGTCCTGAGCTGGAGAATGGTCTATCTGCACCTGTATCTCTTTCTTTGGCTGAACTCACGGCATTGACAGTAGAGCTACATGTTCCTCTACTTTCGTCTACACAAGAAAGATTATTTGAAGATGTCGATTTATTGGATTTCCCCGGTTACCGCGGGCGTTTGGGAGTGGAGTCTACCGCTTATTTTCAGCAAATGACTGAAAACGATGACAGCAACCCACTGGCACAGTTGATTCTGCGTGGCAAAGTGGCTTATTTGTTTGAGCGTTATACCGTCAATCAGGAAATGAATGTTTTAGTCGTTTGTACCCCTTCGAATGAACAATCTAATGTGAAAGATGTTGGTGGAGTACTCGACGAGTGGATCCGTTATACCCAAGGAGTGGATGCGGCCAGCCGTTCCCGTCGTCCATCGGGATTAGTTTGGGCAATCACTAAACTCGATTTACGGATCACCCAAGAGCTGAATAAATCAGAAGATATGTTGCGTGAGGTGTGGGGACAAGGTGGAATGGTCAAAATCACCATGACCGAACGTTTCGGCCATTTTCCATGGATGCAAGAATGGCAGCCTGATTGTGCTTTTAACAATACTTTTCTGGTACGTAAACCACGTCAGGCTACACCATTTATTATGATGAAAGAGGGAAATGAAGTTGGACTCAATCAGGAAACTGAGCCAAAACTGACCTTGATGAAAAAAACCTTTCTGGAAGATAGTGCTATTCAGCGTCATATCGCTTTCCCGGATCAGGCATGGGATGCCATGTTGCAGCTAAATGATGGTGGTATGCGTCGATTGGCAGACTATTTAGCTACTGTCGCCCAGCGTGAAATCAAGTTAGAACGTATTGCTGAACAGTTACATGAAACCCGCCATGAATTGATTGAAGGAAATTTAATTGCGTGGTTTCAGCAGGATAATGCTGAAGAATCCGCCAAAAAAGAGCGTATTGCAGATGATATTCTCAAGGTGTTACAGCGTCGGGTGGGAATGCATGGTGAATTACTGGTGAGTTTGATCCCTCAACGGAAAGCACTACAAGAGCTTTATATGCAGGAAACTCCGTTGGAATTACCTGATGATGATAAGGCAAGCAATGAATCAATCGCGACCTTCGGGATTGGCAGCGATTTTGATCTGTTCAGCGATACATCAGATGAAAGTATATCAGCACTCAGCCATGAACAAATGTTTGCTCAGCAGGCAATTAAGTTATGGGTTAATTACCTGCGTACCGTACCAGAGCAGACGAACGTAACAAATTTTATCGGCCTTCCCCGACCAACAATTGAAACACTGGTGGATGAATTGATCACTGCGATCCAGAGAATGGATATTGAAGGTGAATTGGTAAATGTATTAGCAAATACAGAACAAGCAGGTGTGCGTCGGGAGAAAATGGTAGAACGTCAGGTGTCCCGTGTGTTGAACGTCATAAACGATTTCATCACTTGGCTGGGATACCAAAAAATTACGAAAGAAAAACGGCCGGTGAGCAAATATAACAAAGGGCATCCCCTCTTTTCCGGTCCCAATAAACATGATCCGGCATTGTGGAAAGACGATGGATATTTGTACCGTTTGACAAGCGAACCACTGAACTATAGCGCCATATTTATTTTTGATTGGTTGATCGGTCTGAAAGAAATGATTAAAGAAAATGTCGGTCATTCTGCCGGACGCGAAATAACGGCGGCTCAAAACGAACGGCTGGGCACCATTATTGAACGTATTCAATTGTCGTCGGAGTAATGTGTTGTGATTAAAACAGAATTGAGACCTTGTGAATCGGCAGAACCCGGATATGCGTCTTTGCATATTGAAGGGTGGCAGGGAATGATTGAAAGCGTCATGGTGTCAATCCAGCGTAATCAGGATCGCTGTTTTTTAAGTGTAGAAGGGCAGTGGGTAAACAATGAAGAGTGGATTCGGTTGCCCGAATTACAGGAAAAAGAGGATGATTTAGAAACCCGCATAGGCCCGGTATTGGTCGATGCGCTGTTGGCTGAGCGTCAGGTTGCATATCGCGTGACGGCAGTGGATGCAGCAGGCTTTCGGGAGTTTGGTGGTTTGAAAATTGTTGATGGTGTACTGAGTTCGCTGGCAAAAGGAGAGTATGCTGCTGCTAGCAATATTAATGAATATGTGCCTCAGTCACCGGAGCCAGCCATACTGACTCAGGTAGAAACGCCTATTATTAAAACTGAACCATTGGCGGAACAGTTTGCTTCACCGAATCTACAAGAGTCATCTAAGCCTTTGGTAATACAGCCGGATGAACCTGGCAGAACACCATCTCCGCTTCCAGCAAAAAAATCGAATAAATTGCCGTTAATCGCCTTAATTTTGCTTTTGATTACGATTATTGTTGGTATGTGCTGGTGGTTGCTGAAACCAGGAACCAAACCTGAATCAGCTACCGTTAGTGCATCAGAAAATATACCTTGTGCTGCTGAGAATATGGTCAAAGGCAGCGGGCTGGATTTTGTCAAAAGCTGTCTACGGAGCCAGCCTTCCAGTAAACAAGTACTGGAAGTTATTCAACAGGCAAAAAAAACGAAACAGTGCGATGTAGCACAGCGTTTGTATGCTTATAAATCCCAGTCGGGCGATGTGCAAATCGCTCTACGTTATGCACAGGAATATGATCCAGAAACAGCAACAAAGGGCGGCTGTTTTGTTGCCGATGTGCAAACGGCAATTTATTGGTATGAGGTGCTGATTAATCAGGATCCACAAAACAGAGAAGCCAGAGCACGTTTGGCGATACTGAAAAAATAGGAAAGGATGATGAAACCTCTTAACAGGATAATGGCGGGTATTATGGCACCTGCCTTGGGGCTAATGATATCACCCGTGCTGGCAGCACAAAAACCTCTTTTACAGGAAGGAAAGCAAACTCTCTACCAACGAGTACTGACTTATCCGGGTTGTGAGTTGTCGGAAAAACTCACCGAAAAAGGAATAGTGCAACCTGCTTTCAGCCGTTTCTACGTTTATCAGCGTCAAAAGCAGGGTAATGAAGAATGGTTAAAAGTTGGGCCGGATAGTTACGGTAGTACTCAGGGATGGATGAAGGCCAACTGTACCGTAGAGTGGAAGATGCAGTTGACTCTGGCTTTCACCAATCCTTCTGGTCGTAATCCTATGCTGTTTTTCCGTAATAAGGCGGATGTAGAAAATATTCTGAATGACGCGACGCCAGCGACGCAATTACAGCCATTATTGAAAAAATTGCAAACCGGTGCGTCTGTACCTTCGGTACTAGCGCGTGAACCTGATTACATGATCGATCAGCAAAAAAACTTTTACCTATTACCAGTGCTGGATTCTGATGACATTTTTACAGATTCGGGCTATCAGGTGCGCGTGCTTAATGTTGCTTCGGTAAGTGAGGTGGGGGGAAAAACGAATTTTGCCAATACGTTAAAAAATAAGGATACAAGTATTGCCCCTGATGAAGAGAAAAATATGATCAAGGGGTTCTCGGCATCGGTGGTATTTGTGATTGATTCTACCATCTCAATGGGGCCTTATATTGAGCGCACGAAGCAGGCTATTGAAAAAATTTACCAGCGTATTGAAAAGGAAAATCTGCTGGGGCAAGTTAAATTTGGTCTTGTCGCTTATCGTTCAAATATTGCTGCGGTGCCGGGATTGGAATATGACACCAAAATGTATGTTGATCCTAATACAGTCAAAGATGGTCAGGATTTTTTGACTAAAGTGCGCGATCTGAAACAGGCTAAAGTTTCCAGCAGCAAAGTTAATGAAGATGCATATGCCGGTATTATGACAGCTTTGGACAAAGTGGACTGGACTAAATTTGGGGCGCGTTATGTGATCTTAGTGACTGATGCCGGAGCGTTGGATGGGGATGATCAGCTGTCCTCTACCCGGCTGGATGCGACTCAGGTTCGTTTGGAAGCCACTTACCGTGGAGTAGCACTGTATACACTTCACCTGAAAACACCATCAGGACGTAAAAACCACGCTTCTGCGGAGAATCAGTACCGAGAGATGACTCTCAACGCTTTCCTGCATAAACCGCTTTATTATCCGATTGATTCTGGTGATGTGAACAATTTTGGTACGATAGTTGATAATCTTGCTAATGCTATTACCGGGCAGATTAAAACGGCTTGGAGTGGTGAGGAGACAGTAGGTAGCGCCCTTGGTGCTAATGAATCTTATTTTGGTAAAAATGAGGTATTAACCAAAGGAGCCCTTCTACAGGATACCGCCCAGTTGGGACATGCGATGCGGTTGGCCTACCTCGGGAATAAGCAGGGTACACATGCGCCATCTGTTTTTAAATCTTGGATAAGTGATCGCGATCTTGTGAACCAAAATATTCCAGCAACTGAAGTGAAAGTTTTACTGACAAAGAGCGAATTGAGTGATCTGAGTGAAGTAATGAAGAAGATTGTTAATTCGGCTAATGAGGGTTTAATTTCGCCGGATGATATGTTTGCCAGCCTGCGTTCATTAGCGGCGACGATGGGGAATGATCCTAAACAGGCGAAAAATAAACAGGCCACCAAGTTGGGTGAAATGGGGTTGTTGGGTGAATACATTGAAGGGCTACCTTACCTCAGTGAAGTGTTGAGTCTGGATGAAGAAACCTGGAAAAGTTGGGATGGATTAGAACAAGAGCGTTTTATCCGCCGTCTCAACATCAAGCTCAACTATTATCAGCGTTATAACGAAGATGTTGACCGCTGGATTTCGTTAGCACCTGGCAGTGACCCACGTGATAACGTTTATCCCGTTCCATTGGAAAACCTTCCATGATGTTGCGCATTGAAGCAATGCAAGTACAGCGAGGATCAGCAGAGCAGGGTCTAACTGTTAGCCTGCCTTCGCTATCGCTTAGTGCGGGAGAAGTGGCTGCATTAACGGGGCCGAGTGGCTGTGGAAAGAGCACATTATTGGAAATGATCGGCGGGATATTACAACCGGATAATTTGAGTTGCTATCAATTGGGTAATCCGCCCAAAGATATTGCGGTACCGTTACTGACGGGAGATGAAAAACAGCTTGCTCAAGTGCGTGCTAAAGATCTTGGTTTTGTACTGCAACACGGTGGTCTGCTTCCCTGGCTTTCAGTCGCGCAAAATATTCAATTACCCCGTAAAATTGCTGGTCTTACAATTGACTCTGAGTGGCTGGAGACTGCAATTTCTCGTTTAGATATTGAAGGATTAATGAAAAAGATGCCTTCTCAGCTTTCAATTGGTGAGCGTCAGCGCGTGGCTTTTGCCCGAGCAATTGCCCATCAGCCACGGCTATTATTAGCTGATGAGCCAACGGCGGCATTAGATCCCTACAATGCTGAGGTACTTTTTAATTTGATTGTTGAAATGGTGAAGTCATTAAATTTGGTCTCCATTATTGTTAGCCATGATTGGCAGCGAGTCACGAATTTTGGCCTTAAACGTTATTACGCTAAAGTGGATGGAAAACAAAGTGTCTTCACTGCCAGTTAATTCTTCTACTATCAAGGGCTCCCGTTGGTTATTGCCTCGCATGGCTCTGGCTGATTTGATTTATGATCGAAAGGTTGCGCTCTGTATCATTTTTTCTCTTATTGCTGTGATCACGCCTTTGTTACTGCTTTTTGGACTCAAAAATGGCATCGTGAGCCAGCTCCGTCATACCTTGGTTGATGATCCGCGTACACGGGAAGTTCGTATGCTAGGGAATGGCAACTATGATCGCAATTGGCTGGATCAGCTGGCTGCTAGTCCTGATGTTGGTTTCGTTATCCCATTAACCCGCTCTTTAAATACTCAGGCCGATTTGGTCAGAGATAGTCAGCATTTTGTCAGTAATGTAGAAGTCATCCCGACAGCATCAAACGATCCGTTACTGGTCAATGTCCGACAACCACAAAATGCACAACAGGTTGTGCTCAGTGCTAGTGCGGCAGAACAGTTACAGATAAAAGTGGGTGATAGTCTGAAGCTGGTAGTTGCGCGTAAACGAGAAGGACAGCGTGAACGAATCCAGCATCAATTAACCGTTATTGGTGTAATTGATGGAGCAAAATTCTCTCGTCCGGCTGCTTTTGTCTCGCTTCCTCTGTTAGTGGCAATGGAGGATTACCGTGATGGCTATCAGGTTGCGTTATTTCATGTGGGAGAAGGTATCGTTCCTCGAGAACGTACTACGTTTGCTAAAGCACGTCTATATGCCAGCAGTATAGATAGTGTATCAAAGCTGGCTGGCTGGCTACAGCAGCAGAATATCGACACGGTAACACAACAGGCGCAGATTGAATCAGTGCGTGCTATCGATCAGGTACTTGGCTTGATATTTACTGTGATTGCCTGGATCTCTGCAGTAGGGGGGATTGCCTCGTTAGTGGGTGCTTTTATGGCCAATATTGATCGCAAAAGGAAAGACATGGCCGTGCTCAGGTTATTAGGTATCCGTCGGCATGCAGTAGTGTGGTTTATCTTGACTCAGGCATTAATTTTGACAGGAAGCGCTTGGGGAATAGGATTATTGCTCTATTTTGTTGCCAGTCAGTTGTTTAATAGTGTGTTGGGGGCTTCATTACCAGAAACGGCATTTGTATGTCATTTGGAAGCCTTACATGTGTTAATCGCCTTATTGAGTGTATTAGCAGTAGCACTGGGAGTTGCGACAGTAGGCGCCTTACGTGCTTTAAAAATTGAACCTGCGGAGAGTTTACGTGAGATTTAACCATTACCTGAGCATAGCATTGGTAGGGAGCGTGCTTGGTATATTGCCACTCTCTGCCAGCGCTGTCTGGGAAGAAAAATTCTACAACCCTAAGCCACTGGCTGATGATGTGATATTACCAATGCCCTGTGGTGGTGCGATGGTATTTCGTAAAATTTCTATTCCTCTCAGCCAGCCATTACAGGATTACAACATCACCCTCGGAGGAGGAGAAAATGATGAATGGGGATATCTGGAGCAGGCGAGGGCGGAATATATTGCAGGTAGTTTTGCTGAAGGAAAATCGGGGAAAGGGCGCTATTTTCTAATGGCGAAGTATGAATTGACCGATTTACAATATCAAGCCTTTAGCGGTACTTGTCCGACGCCAAATATGAGACTCCGCTTGCCAAAAGTGAATATTGGTTGGATCGATGCCATGAATCTGGCAAACCAATATAACCTTTGGCTATTGAAGAACCAGCCTGAGACTTTGCCTAATGAAGATGGAAAACCGGGTTTTCTCCGTCTGCCAACAGAAACCGAGTGGGAATTTGCTGCCCGTGGTGGCTTGTCTGTTTCCACATCTGAATTTCGTGACCAACGTTTCCCTATGCCTGAGGGGATCACCCATTATGCCTGGTTTTCTGGCTCTCAGTCAGCCAATGGCAAACTTCAATTGACAGGCTTGCTCAAACCTAATCCATTGGGGCTGCATGATATGTTGGGTAATACAGCTGAGATGATGTTTGAACCATTTCGTTTAAACAAATTGGATCGACAACATGGTCAGGCGGGGGGCTATATTGTCAGGGGCGGTAGTTTTCTGACACCGGAAAGTGACATACGCAGTTCACTACGTGGTGAAGAGCCTTATTATACAGCTCAAGGTGATAACAAAAACAAAGCAATAGGATTTCGTTTGGTTCTAGTTTCTCCGACACTGACTTCTCGTGATCGCATTAAAGAAATTGCTAAAGAGTGGAAAACCTTAGGTACTGAAGAACATCAAAATAAAGGGAAAAAATCGACAGATTCAATTGATTATTTGGGGAGTATTTCATCCAAGATACAAGATGCCTCGCTGAAAAAGCAATTAGCGCAATTGCGTGCCGATCTGCGTGCTAATGCACAATTACGTGATGAACAACGTGATCAGGCAATACGTACCTCCTTACAACTTGGCGCATTTTTATGCACAAAATTGAAGGATGATGGTGATTTTTATGATCGATTAGTCGGCCTGTATGGAAAAACTTGTAAATCAGGCAGTGAACTGGATGCAAATTGTGCTCGTCGCCAAACGCAGTTGGAACAACATAAAAAGGCACTAAATTTTATTGCAAATTATTATGCTGATACCTTGGTTGATATGGGCATAACGTATAATGCCGCGCTTATTGCACCGCAACTCCGAGTCGTTCAGCAAGAAATGTCTGCTCGTGGTAAAACCAATCTAAATAGTTATCTCAATACGTATTGGCAGAACCTTCAGGGATATTGGAAGGATGGCAGAGTTGCTCGGGATAGTTGGTTGGAGATGTGTAAGAAAAATAAATAAACTGACGTCGAATATAAATGATAATGAGCACTTTTATTTAGAAAGGACATATTAACCTATGGTTTTAAAATATATACGTTTGATGATTTCTTTTTGCCTGATTTTTATTTTGGTTGCCTGCCAGACGCCAAGTGGGCCTTCTGCACAAACAGGAACAGTAGATTCTCGTTTAACTAAGAACGAAGACGTCGAATTTTTTAATAAGTCTGGTTTGCAGTCTTGTTTGGCTGGAGCAGCAGCAGGGGCAATGGCTTGTATGCTCAGTGATATGAATCATAAAGCGATATGTATTGCAGCGGCAGCAATTGTGGGATGTGGAGTAGGAGTGGGAGCGAATGCCTATCTGGATAGTCAGCGTAAAAAATATTCCAGCAGAGAACAATTATTAGCGGCTGCAATTAAGGATATTAAAGCAGAAAATGAGCGGATTCAGCATGCTGCTGTCGTGGTTAAAGAGGTGATTCAGGCTGATAAGCGTACTCTGGCTAGTATTAATAAAGATATTGCTGCAAAGACCGTGAAAAAAGCGCAGATGCAGAAACAGTTGAAAGGGCTTGATGCTAATATTGCCTACCTGCGTAATACCATTAAAGAAATGAAAGAGCATGAAAAACAGTGGGCTGATGTCTCTGTTCAGATGGTAAAAGATGGCGCTAAAACGAAAAATTTAAATAAGCAGATTGCACAAATGCGTAAAAATATTGGCATGTTACAGCAGGAACTTGACAGCCTTTATGAACAACGTACCGCAATTAAAGTAAGCTGATAGGAATTATTATGCGAGTATTGATGATATTGTTAATGAATATGGTATTGGCTGGCTGTGTTACAAATGCACAAGAATGTGATCCCACGAAAGGAGATATGAGTATTATTGCAAAGTTCAACTGTAATTACTCTGGGACATGGGATCAGAGAGTTGCTGAGAAAGAAAAAGTATTACAGCATGAAAAGGTATTAAATAAAGAATTTAAAGCAGTTTATGAAGCTCTTGAACAAGAAAGAAAAGCAGCGCGGACAACTTTGGAGAATAAAAAACGTACTCAAATTGCTTTGCAGAAGTCATTGAGTAACCTAGTTAACCAACTGAAAATCAAAGCGGCAGGAAAAGCTCAAATGGAAAAACAGGTTGCTGATCTGGAAAAGCGGATACGTGAATCACAACAACGTTCAGTTCAGTCGGAAATGCAAAAGCAGATGGAGCTACAGCAGTTGCAAAACCAGCTTCATGAGCTTCAGGATAGCCTGATGGCACCATAGAAGAATCCCCGGGATCATAAAGCACTATGTGACCGGGGTGAATAAGCTTGAGTGCAAAATAGCAACTTAAGTGGTCTGATTGACATCAAAAATAGTACTCGCTTTTAATAAAAACCCGGTTATAGGGTATTACTTGAATATTTATTACTGTCAATAAATTGGTGTCATGATTTACTATTTCGACGGGTGATTTTAATTGAATAAAATTAAAAATAATTTTTATTGTTAATATAATATGAGTAAATTACATTTTAATTGATACTTTACACACATTATTAATGCTGTGTATCATTTGCTTAATGAATTAACATGGACAACGGTTTCATATTGTTATATAAGTGCATGCGGGATCATTCATGTGCTATAAGGTTAATATATGAAATTCTGTTTGGCACTATATAAACCCACCTTTAATATACAGCAATATATTGACTGTTGTGTATTTCAGCTCTTATCTTCTTATCCTTAAATTCGGTTTTAATGGAAATAATTTTAACTCGTTATTTATAGGTAAAAATAATACCTTTCCAATAATAAATATTAACATTTGTTGACCAAGTCATGTGATTTATTGTTATTTTTCTAATTAGAGATATTAAAATGAAGCGCATTCCTGAGCCTTTTCGAATTAAAATGGTAGAAAATATCCGCATGACAACACGTGCAGAGCGTGAAATTGCGCTGGAAGCGGCAGGGTATAATCCGTTTATGCTGCCTTCTGATATGGTGTATATCGATCTGTTGACTGATTCTGGCACTGGCTCCATGAGTAATCAGCAATGGGCTGGTATGATGATGGGAGATGAGGCTTATGCCGGATCTCGTAGTTATTATAATCTGGTGGATAAAGTTAAAGAATTAATTGGATACGCGCATACGGTTCCTACTCATCAGGGCCGTGGGGCTGAGCAGATTTTATTTCCTGCTCTGATCGAAAGGAAAAAATTAAAAGGCGGAGCGCAAAACCCAGTATTTATTTCTAACTTTCATTTTGATACTACGATGGCGCATGTGGAATTAAATCATGCGAAGGCTATCAATGTTGTTACAGATAAGGCTTTTGATACCGGCAGTTATTATGACTGGAAGGGCAATTTTGATATTGATTTACTTCAACACACAATCAAAGAACAGGGTGAAAATAATGTAGTCGCCATTATAGTCACAATAACTTGTAATAGTACAGGTGGTCAGCCGGTTTCTCTTGCTAATATGAAAGCTGTGTATGAAATCGCAAAACAGTATGATATTCCGGTGGTCATTGATTCAGCCCGTTTTTGTGAAAATGCCTGGTTTATTAAGCAGCGGGAAAAAGGTTACGAAGATAAGTCAATTAAAGAAATCGTCAAAGAGATGTATCAATATGGCGATATGTTGACGATGTCGGCAAAAAAAGATCCCATGGTGAATATCGGTGGCCTTTGCTCTGTTCGTGATAATGAAGATCTATTTAATGAGGTAAAAATCCGCTGTATTCCGAATGAAGGGTTTGTGACTTATGGTGGGCTTGCCGGGCGTGATATGGAAGCACTGGCGATTGGGCTTGAAGAAGGTATGGATGAGAATTTTTTGTCTTATCGCATTCATCAGGTGACTTATTTAGGTGAACAGCTAAGAAAGGCGGGTATTCCTATTCAATATCCGGTTGGTGGGCATGCTGTCTTTGTGGATGCAAAACTATTTTTACCGCATATTCCAAGCGAGCAATTTCCGGCTCAGGCATTGAATAACGCGCTATATCTGGAAGCGGGTATCAGAAGTGTAGAAATTGGTTCTTTACTGCTTGGGCGAGACCCAGATACCGGTAAACAAAAAGAATCACCGATGGAACTGATGAGACTGGCTATTCCTCGCCGCGTCTATACCAATGATCATATGGATTATGTCGTTGAAGCCTTTATTGAATTAAAACAGCATGCTGCTGATATTCGCGGATTAACATTTACTTATGAGCCACCAGTGCTACGCCACTTTATGGCTAAATTAAAGCCGATTTCTGATAATTAAGTCATATACTGGGCTTCAATACACTCTCAAGTTGCTTATGCTGCAACTTGAGAATAGCGCGTATAGAACTTTAGTAATTACACGAAGTTACTGATATATTTTCTGAAAAATCAATAATATTAAAACCAGAACTTTTTGTTGTTTTAACGGTATTTGTACCTGATAACCACTGGAATGAAACTGCGGGTGCAACACTGATTGTTATATTATTCTGATGCCAGATACGCGAAGTATGAGCATGACCACAGCCGATAAATTTCACCTTATGTTTTTTACATAATGTTAATAAATCTGTGGCATTTTCCAGCATACAACTGTCCACAATGGGTGTACCAACCGGTATGATGTGGTGATGCATAAATACCGCAGTATTAAATTTCTTGTTTAAAATGATTCTTTTTTCTAATTCAGCAAGGTTATTTTGTGTAATAAAGCCATAATCCTCACCTTTAACGACAGTATCAACATAAGTAATGAACCAATTTTTATCATTATACTCACCGGAAGTGATGTTATATTTTGGTTTTATCTCTGTAATTACGGTGTCAATATTATTTTTCAGGTCATGATTTCCGGCTATTGTCATATAGGGAGTCTGACATGAATCCATTCTTTTGAAGAAGTATCGATAAGCATCGATATCACCATCATTTGTTATATCGCCGGAAACAATGATTAAATCTATTTCAGTAGCTCTCTTTATGCGGCATATTTCCTCACAGATAGTATCAAAATTATCATAAAGGTTTATATTAAATAATTGATGTTCTCTGCTCTGTGTCAGGTGGATATCGGTTATCTGAATGGCTTTCATTTTTTATTACCTCCCAAAAATAGACGGATTATATGATATTTTTTAATCGTCTACATCAGCAGATTCTGATTTGTTATTCTTATAGCGACCTCATAATTTACAATTGGTAATTTAACTCGTGTTATATTAAATATCCCGATGGTTAATTAGGCTATATTAATGGCTGGATTTAAAAGTCACGATAAAGATATTGGAGATGAAAATTTAATTAACCTGAAATGGATGAATTGATATTTTTTTATTAAAGCTTAAATTTTTTTTGAAATGTGTGAAGGAGAAATATCGATTTTAGTCGATTTTTTTATTGTTCGTCTCTTGCATTATGTTGTCTCGTTGATATCATCTTATAAGATTTAGTGTATTATGAATTTACCTTATGATTGTATATATTATAATGCAGGAGGTAAAAATAAGAAACAGGATAGGCTTTCAGTTACATACCAGAAATGTATCATGTGAATAAATTATGTTTTCTATTTTATTAGCGTGTAATTATATAGAATCTAATATTCAGGCTGTAATTGTTATTGTTTGTTTTGCCCACCAGGGAACTAATGTAAAAATTATTATTTTAAATAATAAATTCTGAAGTTGTTGTTATGAAATTTGATTTTGTATTTATTATTTTTACTCATGATTTTAAAGGTTGTGTCTCCGCGGTAAAGGCGTTCATCCTCAGGCGCATAGATGACTATGTGAATGGGATGTGGGATGACCAAGTGTAACCAACAAAGCATCAATCTGAAAGATGACGTATATATCAATAATTGAAACTTAAAAAATAACGCCCAATTTCATGGGCGTTATTTATATGAGCGTTCCGGAACCACCTTTATAAAAGGTGGTTCATTCTTTTTGCTGCTTTATTGATTATTCATTACCGCCTGAAGTAATGCTTTGCCAGTATCCTGAATATTGGGCTGCATCATCATAGAGTCATGATCTCCTTTAATCGGGATAATAGTCAGTTGCTCACTGGGTAGAATTTGATCCCATTTTAGCGCCATTGTTTCTCCTTCGGCGACTTCATCCATTGCTCTGAACAGAGTAACGTTCGTGTTTATCGCCTGTGGTATGTAACAGTTAGCTGCCACAGAGATGTTATAGCGCATTTGTACAAGATCACTGACATTTTCCCGTGTGACCTTCGGTGGTAATAAATTGAGCTTCTCAGCTAATATTAACATCGCGTCGTAATCACGTTCATTGGCTAGCTTATTGAATTCATCGTTAATGTCTTCTGGGATATCGTACGGGAGTAGTTCGAGTAGTGTGGCACTTTTCTCAAACATCATTCCGGACTGTTTCTCTTCAGCTGAATAGAAATCCAGATAATTAGAAGCGCTGTCCAGTAACCCGATAAAGTTTACTGTTTCTCCATCGGCAATTAATTGGCGGGACATTTCATAAGCAATCGTTCCGCCTGATGACCATCCAGCCAGATGGTAAGGGCCATGTGCTTGTATCTGGCGAATGCATTTAATATATTCCTGAGCCATGTTGTTGATGGTGGGCTGTATGCTTTCTTCTGCAAGGGTATCACTGGCAATAACACCATAAATTGATAATTCGTCATTATCCATATATGGCTCAAGATCGTAGGCATAGTGAACATCGCCATTGACTGCGTGAATGAGGAACAGTGAAGTATTGCTATTCCCCTGACGGACAGTCACTATATTCTGCTGTTGCGGCAGTGGCGCGTCTGACTGAATATATGTTGCCAGTTCACTGATTGTCGAGTAAACCAGCAGATCGCGGATACTGATATCTTTAGCTAAAGTCTGATTAAGACGGGTAGCAACCTGTAGGGTTAATAGGGAATGACCACCAAGCTCAAGGAAGTGATCATGGCGTCCTATTTGTTCCAGCCGGAGTACGTCCTGCCATATCGCTGCAATGAGTTCTTCTGTTTCACCGATAGGGGCTTCATAGTTGCGGCTGATAACGGAAGATTTATCCGGTGCCGGTAATGCCCGACGATCCAGTTTGCCATTAGGTGTCAGCGGGAATGTATTCAGAATCACAAAAGCACTGGGGATCATATAGCTGGCTAAGTTTACGTGCAAAGAGTGACGCAGGTCTTCCAGATCGAGAGTTGTACCCGGCTGTGGCACCAGATAGGCCACCAGACGTTTATCACCCGGAGTATCTTCCCGCACGATAACAATCGCGTCTTTAATTCCGGGATAAGCAAAGAGTCTGGCTTCAATTTCTCCCAGTTCAATGCGGAACCCGCGGATCTTAACCTGAAAATCATTGCGTCCGAGGTACTCAATCGTACCGTCCGGCAACCAGCATCCCAAATCACCTGTTTTATACATACGTGCATCAGTTTGATGGCTGAATGGATCAGGAATAAAGCGTTCTGCTGTCAGCTCAGGCTGGTTGAGATAACCCCGAGCAACGCTTGCACCGCCGATATGAATTTCCCCGGAAACACCGAGAGGAGCAGGCTGTCCCTGTCCATCGAGAATATATAGGCGGGTATTGGTTAATGGATAACCAATAGGCAGTGTTGGTTCGGTATACAGGGAATGACCATCCACTTTTAATACGGTTGCAATGACGGTGGTTTCAGTTGGGCCATAGGAGTTAATCCAGCGGCAATGTTGCGTTTCAGCCAGTGATTTCCAGAGAGTCAGATGGTGAAGCTCCGCTTTTTCGCCCCCAACGATAACCAGACGCAGCGAAGGGCTGAAATCACATCGTCCTGCGACCAGCTCCTGTACCCACTGATGCCAGAAAGCGGTGGGGAGATCGGTGACGGTAATTTTCTGCTCCCGCAGGAAACGACCGAAGTTACTGTCCGGTACACGGAGATCGGCAGGTCGCAGGATCAGGGTTGCGCCGGTTGCCAGTGTTGCAAAAATATCCGACACGGTGGTGTCGAAAGCAACAGAAGTAAATTGCAGCACACGGTCAGAAGGGGTTAATTCGTTAGTCTGACGCTGGACGTGAACGAAGTTAACCACATTACGATGCTCTATCATCACGCCTTTGGGCTGTCCGGTGGAGCCGGAGGTATAGATGATATAGGCCAGATGATGTGGTGCCAGCCCCGACTGTAAATGTTCAGGATTGTGGGTCGGTTGCTGTGCCACATTGCTCCGATGCGCTTCACTATCCATTAACCAGACTGGGACTTCTGTTGCCAGCCGGTTCTGTAAATGTTTTTGAGTCAGTAGTAGCTTCGGTTTACAGTCGGACAGAATGTAAGCCAGTCTTTCCGTCGGATAATCTGTATCCAGCGGGACATAGCCTGCACCGGCTTTCAGGATCCCGAACAGGCCGATAATCATATCCGGGCTGCGCTCAACGCAAATTGCTACCCGATCATCCGGTTGTACACCCGCGGCAATCAGAGCATGTGCCAGTTGGTTGGCCTGCTGGTTCAGTTCAGCGTAGCTGAGTTGCTCATCACCACTCACCAGCGCAATGGAATCTGGTGTGAAAGAAACCTGCTGTTCGAAGAGCTGGTGGAGCAGAATATTCTGCGGATAAGCGATTTCAGCACCGTTAAAATCCACCAGTAACTGTGTCTTTTCCGCTGGTGGCAGAACGGAGATTGCCTGAATATTTTGTGCAGGCGCGTTTTGTAATAATGAAGTAACCAGACCTTTTAGTGCGGTTGCCACATAGGCATTAATGCGACTCGGGTCAATCTGTTGGCTGCATTGGATAGTGAGTTCAAATTGGTCATCATAGGCATCAACATCCAGTGATAAAGGATAATTGCTGCGTGAATCTTTAGTGTTAAACGTTTCAATGCCTTCCCAGATTGATGCGAGTTCCTGTTCATCTTCCTCTGTTTCATCTGAACCATGACGGAAATTAAGCAGGCTGTTAAACAGGGGCAGAGAAGCGGGAATACCGCTGCAACGCTGAGCAATAACCAGAGGTGTCTGTTCATGTACCAGTAATGTGCTGAGTTGCCGGTAAGTTTCCTGTACTGTTTGCTGAACATTGCGCCCTTGCAGAATAACCCGGATGGGTAATGTATTGATAAACATCCCCATTATTTTTTCTGTTTCTTTACCGCCTTGTAACCGACCCATTAAAACAGTACCGAAGACGACATCGTCACGGCCACTACACTGAGCCAGTACCTGTGCCCAGGCAACATGAAACAGAACTGCGGTACTGACACCCTGTTGACGGGCGCATTGCTGAACCATCCGGGAAAGATCACTATCCAGTGTCAGAACATTTTCCACAACTTTATCGCCACTGTCCTTAGCATCAAGCAGGCCGAATGGCAGGGTCGGCTCTTCTACGTCTCCCAGCAGCTGACGGAAATAGGACTGGTGTTGTTCAAGGGGAATATTTTTAGTCTGGGAAATGAAATTACGATAAGGCAACGCTGTTGGCAGTTGTTCATGCTGGCCCTGTAACATGGCATTGACTTCATCAAATACCAGTTTCAGCGATAAATTATCGCAAACCAGATGGTGGTGAAGTAAGGATAAGTACCATTTATCACTATTTGGTTCTCTGGCAATGCTGGCAGATAATAACGGCGCTTTGTTGATATTCATACGGACGATATCAGGGTCGGTATAGCTCTGAATTTGTTGTTCCGCATTGATTTCAGGCGACAGTTCCAGCTCTGTGACAGGCATGGGGGCATGGCGATGAACAACCTGCACCGGCTCTGGCAGATTCTCCCAATGGACGGCAGTGCGCAGAATATCGTGGCGCTCAATGACCTGTTGTACTGTTTGCAGGAATGTATCCAGACGTGAACGACTGTCAAAAGTCATCAGCAGGTTGTCCAGATACGTATCACCGGTTGTTTCCAGCAAATGGTGGAACAGAATACCTTGCTGTAATGGCCCGAGTGGATAGATGTCCTGAATGTTACTGACACCGCCTGTCACTTGTGAGGCTATCTGGTCGATATTCGCCTGAGACAGTGTTACCAGTGGCAGCATATCCGGTGTAATTGCCTGACAGTTATCCGGGATCAGGTTTGGTGGCACAGGCGTGTTGTTTGTATCAGATTCGGTTTGCTGAGTTAAATTGGTTGCCATAGCTGCCAGTGTCGGGGATGCGAATACCGCACTGACATCAATAGCAAGGCTGTGTTGACGGAGTTTCTCAATCAGGCTGACGACCAGTAGTGAATGTCCGCCCAGCTCGAAGAAATTGTCATGGCGTCCGACTTGTTCCAGCCCCAACAGCTCCTGCCAGATACTTGCCAGTTGTTGTTCTGCTTCTCCTTCCGGTGCCTGATATTCCCGGCTGATGATGGCGGTATGGTCAGGGGCTGGCAATGCTTTGCGATCGACTTTCCCGTTGGGTGTTAGTGGGAAAGCATCCAGAACGACGTAAGCACCGGGCAGCATATACTCCATCAATTGCGCGCTTAGTTGTTCACGTAACTGGAGGATATCCAGTATTGTCTCCGGCTGTGGTATCAGGTAAGCGACCAGACGTTTATTGCCGCTTTCATCTTCATGGGCAGTTACTACAACATCTTTGACTCCATCACACTGAGCCAGTTGTGCTTCAATTTCTCCCAGTTCAATACGGAATCCACGTATTTTGACCTGAAAATCATTGCGTTCCAGATATTCAATCGTGCCGTCTGGTAGCCAGCGGCCGAGATCACCGGTTTTATACATGCGGGAATTGGCTTGTTGGCTGAACGGATCGGCAATAAATCGTTCATCAGTGAGATCAGGACGATTCAGATAACCCCGGGCGACACCTGCACCACCGATATGAATTTCCCCCGCAACGCCGATAGGAACCGGCTGCCCCTGCGTATCAAGGATATAAATTTGAGTATTGGTGAGCGGGCTACCGATAGGAACGGTATTGGTGAGGTCGGATTTTTGATTGTCTGGTTTCCATACCGTGGCGATAACGGTGGTTTCCGTCGGACCATAGGAGTTGATCCAGCGACAGGACTGAGTTTCAGGTAAAGTCTGCCAAGTATTGAAATGACGCAGTTCCGCTTTTTCACCACCGACAATCACCAGCCGTAAAGAAGGGCTGAAACCACAGCGCCCGGCGGCCATTTCCTGAACCCATAAGTGCCAGAAAGCGGTGGGCAGATCGGAAACGGTAATTGCTTGTTCCTGTAAGAACTGGCTGAAGTTTTTATCGGGTATGCGCAGCGAGGCCGATCTCAGTACTAATGTTGCTCCGGCGGCCAGTGTGGCAAAAATATCGGACACGGTGGTATCAAAGGCAACAGAGGTAAATTGCAGCACCCGATCAGAAGGTGTCAGTTCATTCGTTTCACGCTGGACATAAACAAAATTCACAACCTGACGGTGCTCAATCATCACCCCCTTCGGTTGACCTGTTGAGCCGGAAGTATAGATGATATAAGCCAGATGATGCGGTTTCAGCCCCAATTGATGAGGTTCAGGGTTGTCGGTAGGTTGTTGTGCCACATTATCCAGATAGTGATCGTTGTCCATTATCCAGACGGGAACTTCAGTATTCAGGCGGTTCTGTAAGTGCTCCTGAGTCAGTAATAGCTTCGGCTTACAGTCTGACAGAATATAGGCCAGCCGTTCAGTCGGGTATTCCGGGTCTAACGGTACATAACCGGCTCCGGCTTTCAGAATACCAAACAGCCCGATGATCATATCTGCGCCCCGTTCGACACAAATTGCTACCCGATCATCCGGTTGTACTCCGGCAGCAATCAGGGCATGGGCAAGCTGGTTCGCCTGCTGGTTCAGTTCATGATAGGTGAGCTGCTGTTCTTCACTGATTAAGGCCGGGCTGGTGGGGGAATAGGCGACCTGTTGCTCGAACAGTTGCTGGAGTAACATTTCCTGCGGATAAGAGGCTGTTCTGGCATTAAAGCCGGCCAATAACTGATTACGTTCATTCGGTGTCAGTAACGGTAAATCAGCCACACGCTGAGTATCATCAGCCACCATAACCGTTAACAGTGTTTGCAGATAGCCCGCCATCCGGTCCATCGTCGCCTGATCAAACAAATCGCTGGCATATTCCAGTTCACCGATTAAGCCTTCATCCGTGTCATGCAGTGACAGGGAGAGATCAAAGTGGGAGCTGTTTTCGGATAAATCCAGTTCGCTGATCGTTAATCCCGGTAATTCGAACTGCTGTTGTCCGGGAGTATTATCCAGAGACATCATAACCTGAAAAACCGGGCTATAACTCAGGCTGCGCGGTGGTTTTAACGCTTCAACTAATTGTTCAAACGGGAGATCCTGATTTTCAAAAGCCGTGACAGTATGAGCTTTCACGTGTGCCAGCAATTCACTGATGGTAGGGTTATCCTGTAACTGAACCCGCAGTGCTAATGTATTGACAAAAAAGCCGATTAACGGCTCCAGATCGCGATATTTACGGTTAGCGACTGGCGTACCGATAACTAAATCATGTTGCCCGCTAAGACGGGAAAGCAGTATTGACCATCCGGTCAGCAGCGTCATAAATAACGTAATGCCGTGACGTTGCGCAAAGGCTTTTAATTTTCCGGTTAAATCCGGTGACAGGGTAACCAGAGCTTCTCCACCGGCATAAGTTTGCCGCGCCGGACGGGGGCGGTCAGTGGGGAGTGTCAGAAGCGTCGGCGCATCCTGTAGCGTATTACGCCAATAATCCAGCTGCTTTTCCAGTGCCTTACCCTGTAATTCCTTCCGTTGCCAGAGAGTATAATCTGCGTACTGAATTTTTAATGGCGGTAATGGGTCAGGCTGTTCGTGGCAGAAGCTCAGGTACAGAGTAGAAAACTCCTGCATCATGACGTTAACTGACCAGCCATCAGAAATAATATGGTGCTGGGTGAGTAACAGAATATTTTCATCTTCTGCCAGTCTGAATAACTGGCCCCGAATTAAGGGGCCGTTTTCAAAATCGAAAGGATGGCTGGCTTCAGATTTGATGGCGTTCTGGATAGCATTTTGTCGATCATCATCGGCTAATAGACGCAAATCCTGCATACTTAAAGAGAAACCGAAATCTTTCCCATGAACAATTTGCCGCGCCGTTCCTTCTCCTCCGTCTTCTGCCAGCCCAATAGTGGTGCGCAGAATTTCATGGCGGGCGACAATTCTGTCCAGCGCGGCCTGTAAGGCCGCGCTGTTCAGTTGGCCCTTCAGATGAAGGGCGGCAGGAATGTGGTATGCCGTCAGGGCAGCCGGATCTAACTGAGCGAGGAACCACAGGCGCTGTTGCGCCCAGGATAGCGGGATCTCCTGCTGCGGATCACGGGCAGATATCGGTGCTTTTTCGGTTGTCAGGCTATTTTGCATACGCTCTTTCAGTTTCTTCTGGAGTACAGCCTGCCTTAATTGATTCAGTGTCTGTTCATTTTTGCTCATAGTTTATTTCCCTCTAGTTGTTCTCCATTTAACATGGCAAGCAACTCATCTTCAGATAGGTTCTCCAGCTCTTTTTGCATATCTTCAATATCCTGATCGAAAAAGGTTTCCACTTGTTTTGATAAGATAAGCTCAGCAAGTTTGGCTAATGCCGAATGACGGAAAATATCCGTAATTGAAATTTCCAGATGGAACTCTTCTTGTAATCTTGCTGATAATTGCATGATTGATAATGAGTTTCCTCCCAGCTCAAAGAAATCATCATGACGACCGACTTGCTCCAGCCCCAGTAAGGTTTGCCAGATAGCCGCCAGCTGCTGTTCTGTTTCTCCCTCTGGTGCTTCATACGCCCGCGTAGCGGTTGCAGAGCGGTCAGGAACCGGCAGTGATTTGCGATCCAGCTTGCCGTTCGGATTCAGCGGGAAGGCTTCCATTACGACAAAGGCGCTGGGGATCATATAATCCAGCAGATGAGTACTGAGCTGTTCACGTAAATCAGCGATATCCAGCTGAGCATCAGGCTGTGGAACTAAATAAGCCACCAGTCGCTTATCACCGGTTTCGTCTTCACGCACCATAGCAATAGCATCCTTGACCCCTTCACAGGCTGCCAGCTGAGTTTCTATTTCTCCCAGCTCAATGCGGAATCCGCGGATTTTGACCTGAAAATCATTCCGTCCGAGGTATTCAATCGTTCCATCCGGTAACCAGCGACCTAAATCCCCGGTCTTGTACATTCTGGCATTCGGTTGTTCACTGAACGTATCCGGAATAAAACGCTCATCAGTCAGTTCAGGCTGGTTCAGATAACCCCGCGCCACGCCGGCACCTGCAATGTGAATTTCACCGGAAACACCGATAGGAACAGGTTTTCCGCGCGTATCAAGTATATAGATACGGCTGTTGGCAAGCGGATAACCGATTGGCAGTGTTTCTGCGCTATAGGCCGGATGACTGTCCACTTTCAGAACAGTAGCAATCACCGTCGTTTCCGTCGGGCCGTAAGAGTTAATCCATCGGCATGAACGGGTTTCCGGTAGTGTCTGCCAGGTCATCAGGTGACGCAGTTCCGCTTTTTCTCCGCCGACAATCACCAGACGCAGAGAAGGGCTGAAGCCACAACGTCCTGCGGCCATTTCCTGTACCCATAAGTGCCAGAAAGCGGTAGGCAAATCAGTCACCGTGATTTGCTGTTGTTGCAGGAATTGAGCAAAAGCTCTGTCCGGAACACGCAGTTCTGACGGACGCATAATTAAGGTTGCACCTGTGGCAAGGGTGGCGAAGATATCCGATACAGTGGTATCGAACGCTACCGAAGTGAACTGAAGTACACGGTCAGATGGCGTCAGTTCATTGGTCTGACGCTGAACATGGACAAAATTAACCACGTTGTGATGCTCAATCATCACCCCTTTTGGTTGTCCGGTGGAACCGGAGGTATAGATGATATAAGCCAGATGATGCGCTGCCAGTCCCAGTTGTTGCGGGTCTGGGTTATGAGTTGGCTGTTGGGCTATACACTCGGCATGGCTATTATCATCCAGCATCCATACTGGCGTATCAGTCGATAAGCGGCTATGTAAGTGCTGCTGCGTCAGTAATAACTTCGGTGCACAATCTGACAAAATATAGTTCAGTCGTTCGGTAGGGTAATCCGTATCCAGCGGCACATATCCTGCACCGGATTTTAAAATACCGAATAAACCTATCACCATATCCAGACCACGTTCGACACAAATCGCCACCCGATCATCCGGTTTGACGCCGGCAGCAATCAGGGCATGGGCCAGTTGGTTGGCTTTCTGGTTCAGTTCACTATAGGTGAGTTGAACCTCTCCATTACTTGCAGCGTGGATCAGTGCGATAGCATCCGGCGTGAGGGCTGCCTGCTGTTCAAACAGCTGCTGGAGTAACATATCCTGCGGGCAGGTAACTTTGTCACTGTTAAAGTCTTCCAGTAGCTGAGTAAGTTCTGCTGGTGGCAGGATATTGAGGGAATGAATATCCTGTTCCGGCATTTCCTGTAAGGCCATTACCAACGCTTTCAGTGCGGTATCCATATAAGCATTAATGCGGGCCGGATTAATCTGGCGGTTGCATTGTGCAGTCAGGGCAAAGCCGTCACCAAAATCATCGACATCCAATGACAGTGGGTAATTACTGCGCTCCTCACTACTGGAGGTCTGAATACCCTGCCATACGGCTGAATCAGCCTGTTGATCGTTATGCTGGCTATGACGGAAATTAAGCAGGCTGCTGAAAAGGGGCTGAGGCGCCTGAATACCACTGCAACGCTGGGCGATGGCTAATGGAGTCTGCTCATGCTCAAGCAATGTGCTGAGCTGCTGATAAGTTTCCTGTACCACCTGTTGTGCAGTACGTTCCTGCAACATTATGCGCACGGGCAGGGTATTGATGAACATACCAAGAACCTGAGAGGTATCTGCACCTTTTAGTGACCGGCCTAATAGCACGGTGCCGAAAACAACATCTTCCCGTCCGCTGCATTGTGCAAGAACCTGTGCCCATGCGACATGGAACAGAACGGCAGCACTGACACCCTGCTGGCGGGCGCAGTCACGTATCTGGCGCGATAACTTATCATCCAGCGCCAGTCCGGCTTCCTCTATCTTATGGTGCTCATCATGGTTCCCCTGCACATCAAGTAAGTTAAACGGCAGAGTGGGTTCATCCACATCGCCCAGAAGCTGGTGGAAATAGTCCTGATGTGTCTCAACCGGAACGGCCCGGATCTGTGCGATAAAGTTACGGTAAGGCAGGGAAGGCGGCAGAGGTTCATTTTGCCCGAGCTGCAATATCTGCACTTCATTGAAGATCATTTCCAGTGACAGATGGTCACAAACCAGATGATGGTAAAGCAATGCCAGATGCCAGTGTTCGGTATGCGGATCTTTGGCAATGCAGGCGGATAATAATGGTGCTTTGGTGATATCCATACGTATCTGGCGTGGATCGGTAGCATCACGTAATTGCTGTGCTGCATCCGTACCGGCGAATAGCTCCAGTTCGGTAACGGGCAGAGGAGCATGACGATAAACCACCTGTACCGGCTCCGGCAGATTGTCCCACTGAAATGCGCTACGCAGAATGTCGTGACGATTAATAACCTGTTGCAGTGCCAGCAGGAATGTATCCAGACGTGTCCGGCTGTCGAAAGTCATCAGCAGATTATCCAGATAAATATCGCCTTTAGTTTCCAGCAAGTGGTGGAACAAAATACCTTCCTGTAACGGCCCTAATGGGTAGATATCCTGAATATTTGCAACACCATCGGGAACGTTGGCAACAATCTGGTCAATATTATTCTGGGTTAGCGTGATCAGTGGCAGCATGTCCGGTGTGATGGAATGGCTGTCATCAGTAATTAGATTGGGCGGAACCGTAAAAGTGACATTGTCACTGATTGTTGTATCCGTTATGCGTGATGCCATTGCCATCAGTGTCGGAGAAGAAAAGACCGTACTGACTTCTAGTGTAAGGTCACGCTGGCGAAGCTCTTCAATCAAATTAACAACCAGCAGGGAGTGCCCGCCTAATTCAAAGAAGTTATCATGACGGCCAACCTGTTCCAGACCGAGCAGTGTTTGCCAGATAGCCGCGAGCTGTTGTTCAGCTTCTCCCTGAGGAGCCTGATATTCACGGCTGATAAGGGCTGAACTGTCCGGCGCAGGAAGGGCTTTGCGATCCAGTTTGCCATTCGGGTTGACGGGGAAGGCATCCAGAATGACGTAAGCGCCGGGCAGCATATACTCCATCAGGCGGCTGCTCAGTTGTTCACGCAGTTGAATGATATCCAGTGTTATTCCTGGTTGTGGGATCACATAGGCGACCAGACGTTTATTACCATTTTCCTCTTTGCGAGCCACTACAACCGCATCCTTGACGCCTTCACACTGAGCCAGTTGTGCCTCAATTTCCCCCAGTTCAATGCGGAATCCCCGGATCTTGACCTGAAAATCATTGCGCTCCAGATATTCAATCGTACCGTCCGGCAGCCAGCGGCCGAGGTCACCAGTTTTATACATACGGGCATCAGTTTGCGGACTGAACGGATCAGTAACAAAGCGTTCATCCGTCAGGTCAGGGCGGTTGAGATAACCACGGGCGACGCTTAATCCACCGATATGGATCTCTCCGGCCACGCCGATAGGAACAGGCTGCCCCTGAGTATCGAGAATATAGAGTCGGGTATTGGTCAGCGGGTAACCAATCGGCACGTTCTGGTTCAGGCAGAGTGCCCGGTTTTCCGGTTTCCATACGGTGGCAATTACTGTGGCTTCGGTCGGGCCGTAAGAGTTTATCCAGCGGCAAGCCTGTGTTTCAGGCAAAGACTGCCAGGTATTGAAATGGCGTAATTCGGCTTTTTCTCCGCCAACAATCACCAGCCGTAAAGAGGGGCTGAAACCGCAGCGACCGGCCGCCATTTCCTGTACCCATAAGTGCCAGAATGCGGTCGGTAAATCGGACACGGTGATGGCCTGATCCCGCAGGAACTGACCGAATGCCTTGTCGGGAATACGCAGATGAGCGGGACGCAGTACCAGCGTTGCGCCGGTCGCCAGCGTAGCGAAAATATCGGACACCGTGGTATCAAAGGATACCGATGTGAATTGCAGCACTCGATCTGCCGAGGTCAGTTCATTTGTTTCACGTTGAACATGGACAAAATTTACGACCTGACGATGTTCAATCATGACTCCTTTCGGCTGTCCGGTGGAGCCGGAAGTATAAATAATATAAGCCAGATGGTGTGGTAACAGGCCCAGCGAGTGAGCGTCAGGATTATGAGCCGGCTGCTGTGCTGTAGTATTCAGATAATCGGTTTCGTCCATCATCCAAACAGGGATATTGGTTGTCAGGCGATCGGCTAAATGTTGCTGGGTCAGCAATAACTGCGGGGCACAATCGGACAAAATATAAGTCAGTCGCTCAGTGGGGTAATCCGGATCTAATGGCACGTAACCGGCACCGGCTTTCAGAATGCCGAACAGGCCGATAATCATATCCGGGCTACGGTCAACGCAAATCGCGACCCTGTCATCCGGTTTGACGCCGGCGGCAATCAGGACATGGGCCAGCTGGTTGGCTCGCCGGTTCAGTTCGGTGTAACTGAGCTGCTGTCCGTCACTGACCAGCGCAACGGACTCAGGCGAGTGTAACACCTGTTGTTCGAAGAGTTGTTGCAGTAACAGATCCTGCGGATAAGCGACTTCTTTCGTGCTGAATGCAGTCAGGAGCTGTGTGCGTTGCTGTGGCGTAAGCAGGGCTAAATCGGCAACGTGTTGTGTCTCATCCGCTACCATTGCCGCCAGCAGGGTTTGCAGGTGTTCCGCCATCCGTTCGATGGTGGTGTGCTCAAACAGATCACTGGCATATTCCAGTTCACCCACTAATCCGTTTTCGCTTTCACTGAATGACAGTGACACATCAAACTGAGTTGTTTTTTTGGTTAAGAGCAGCTCGTTGATGGTCAGGTCTGGTAAATTGAATTCTGATGAACCGGAAGTATTATCCAGCGCCATCATAACCTGAAAGACCGGGCTGTGACTCAGGCTGCGCGGCGGTTGTAATGCTTCCACCAACTGTTCAAAGGGCAGATCCTGATGGGCATAGGCGGCCAGCGCATGGGCTTTAACCTGCGCTAACAGGGCACCGACAGTTGGGTTGTCTTCCAGCCTGACCCGTAACGCCAGCGTATTGACGAAGAAGCCAATCAGCGGCTCCAGTTCACGGTACTGGCGGTTGGCAACGGGGGTACCGATCACGATATCCTGCTGACCGCTCAGACGGGACAGTAAAATCGCCCAGCCTGCCAGCAGGGTCATAAACAGGGTAGTACCGTTCCGCTGGCTCAGGGCGAGTAAGCCGGCATTTAATTCACGCGGCAGGGTGAAAATAACCTGATCTCCGCGGTAGCTCTGTTCCAGAGGGCGGGGGTGATCTGTTGGCAGTTCCAGTAATACCGGTGCATCCTGTAGGGTCTGACACCAGTAATTCACCTGTTGTGCTAATTTGTCACCCTGTAACCATTGCCGTTGCCATACAGCATAATCCGCATATTGAATGGACAGACGGGGGAGCGGATCAGGCTGTTGCTGACAGAAGGCGTGATAAAGCGCCGAAAATTCTTTGATCAGCACATTCAGTGACCAGCCGTCAGAAACAATATGGTGCTGAGTCACCAGCAGAATATGGTGTTCATCGCTGATTTTCAGCAATTGGGCGCGCACTAACGGCCCTTGTGTAAAGTCAAAAGGCAGGTCAGCTTCGGCCTGCTCTGCCGCTTTCAGGGCGATTTGCTGCTCCGCCGGGGATAACGGGCTGAGATCCTGCGATATCAGGGAAAAGCCGCTGCTGGGGTTGCCAATAATCTGGCTGGCTTCTCCGTCAATAACGGCAATCGTGGTACGTAGAATTTCATGCCGGGCTACAATCCTGTCCAGCGCAGCCTGTAACGCGGCCTGATTCAGCTGGCCACGCAATTCTAGTCCGCCGTCAATGTGGTAGGCTGCCTGCGCAGCGCTGTCCAGCTGGGCGAGGAACCATAAACGCTGCTGGGCCCAGGAAAGAGGCAAAGGCTGCTGGCGGTTTGCAGGCAGAATAACCGACTGAGCGGATTGGGTGGCATTCCCCAGAGACTGAGCTAAATCTGCCAGTGTCGGGTGGTTGAAGAGATCCTGCAAGGTCACTTCAATGTTCAGTTTTTCCCGTAAACGGGCTGCGACCTGCACGGTTAATAAGGAGTGCCCGCCCAGCTCAAAGAAGTGGTCATGGCGTCCGATATGTTCCACTCCCAATAAACTCTGCCAAATATCGGCCAGTGTCTGCTCCATTTCTCCCTGCGGTTCAGCATATTCACGCTGGACAATGGCTGAACTGTCCGGCGCAGGCAGGGCTTTACGATCCAGTTTGCCATTCGGGTTGACGGGGAAGGCCTCCAGAATGACATAAGCGCCGGGTAGCATATATTCCACCAGACGGCTGCTTAACTGCTCGCGTAACTGAAGCAAATCAAGCGTAACTCCCGGCTGTGGCACCAGATAAGCCACCAGACGTTTATTGCCGTTTTCCTCTTCACGTGCGACGACCACTGCATCCTTGACTCCGTCACACTGAGCCAGCCGGGCTTCAATTTCCCCTAGTTCAATGCGGAATCCCCGGATCTTGACCTGAAAATCATTACGTTCCAGATATTCAATCGTGCCGTCCGGCAGCCAGCGGCCGAGGTCACCGGTTTTATACATACGGGCATTCGGTTGCGGACTGAACGGATCAGTAATAAAGCGCTCTGCGGTCAGATCAGGGCGGTTGAGGTAGCCACGGGCGACGCTTAATCCTCCGATATGGATCTCGCCGGCTACGCCGATAGGAACAGGCTGTCCCTGAGTATCGAGAATATAGAGGCGGGTATTGGTCAGCGGATAGCCAATCGGCACGGTGTTGGTGAGGCAGAATTCATGGTTATCCGATTTCCACATCGTGGCATTAACGGTGGTTTCAGTCGGACCATAGGAGTTTATCCAGCGGCAGGCCTGTGTTTCAGGCAAAGACTGCCAGGTATTGAAATGACGTAATTCCGCTTTTTCTCCGCCGACCAGCACCAGTCGTAAAGAAGGGCTGAAACCGCAGCGACCGGCCGCCATTTCCTGCATCCATAAATGCCAGAACGCGGTGGGCAAATCGGAAACAGTAATAGCCTGCTCCCGCAGGAACTGGCTGAATGCCTTGTCGGGAATACGCAGATGAGCGGGACGCAGTACCAGCGTTGCGCCGGTCGCCAGTGTAGCGAAAATATCGGCGACTGTCGTATCAAAGCAAACGGAAGTAAATTGCAGTACCCGATCTGCCGGGGTCAGCTCATTGGCTGCACACTGGACATGAACAAAGTTCACGACCTGACGGTGTTCAATCATGACTCCTTTCGGCTGTCCGGTGGAGCCGGAAGTGTAAATAATATAAGCCAGATGGTGTGGTAACAGGCCCAGCGAGTGAGCGTCAGGATTATGAGCCGGCTGCTGTGCCGCGGTGTTCAGGTAACTCATATCGTCCATCACCCAAACAGGAATATCGGTCGTCAGGCGATCGGCTAAGTGTTGCTGGGTCAGCAATAACTGCGGGGCACAATCGGACAAAATATAAGCCAGCCGTTCTGTCGGGTAATCCGGGTCTAACGGCACGTAACCGGCGCCGGCTTTCAGAATGCCGAACAGACCGATAATCATATCCGGGCTGCGGTCAACGCAAATGGCGACCCTGTCATCCGGCTTGACGCCGGCGGCAATCAGGGCATGGGCCAGCTGGTTGGCTTGCCGGTTCAGTTCGGTATAACTGAGCTGCTGTCCGTCACTGACCAGCGCAACGGACTCAGGCGAACGTAACACCTGTTGTTCGAAGAGTTGTTGCAGTAACAGATCCTGCGGGTAAGCGATTTCTGTGGTGCTGAATTCGGTCAGGAGCTGTGTGCGTTGCTGTTGTGTGAGCAGGGCTAAATCGGCGACGTGTTGTGTCTCATCCGTCACCATCGCCGTCAGCAGGGTTTGCAGGTGTTCCGCCATCCGTTCGATGGTGGCGTGCTCAAACAGATCGCTGGCATATTCCAGTTCACCCACTAATCCATTTTCGCTCTCACTGAAGGACAGCGATACATCAAACTGAGTTGTTTTTCTGTCTAAAGGCAGATGGTTGATGGTCAGGTCTGGTAAATTGAATTCTGATGAACCGGAAGTATTATCCAGCCCCATCATCACCTGAAAGACCGGGCTGTGACTCAGGCTGCGCGGCGGTTGTAATGCTTCCACCAATTGTTCAAAGGGCAGATCCTGATGGGCATAGGCGGCCAGCGCATGGGCTTTGACCTGCGCTAACAACGCGCTCACCGTCGGATTGTCTTCCAGCCTGACCCGTAACGCCAGCGTATTAACGAAGAAGCCAATCAGCGGCTCCAGTTCACGGTATTGGCGGTTGGCAACGGGGGTACCGATCACGATATCCTGCTGACCACTTAGTCGGGACAGTAAAATCGCCCAGCCTGCCAGCAGGGTCATAAACAGGGTGGTACCATGCCGCTGGCTCAGGGCGAGTAAGCCGGCATTTAACTCACTTGGCAGGGTGAAAACGACCAGATCTCCGCGGTAGCTCTGCTCCAGAGGGCGTGGGTGATCTGTTGGCAGCTCCAGTAATACCGGCGCATCCTGTAGGGTCTGACACCAGTAATTCACCTGTTGTGCTAATTTGTCACCCTGTAACCATTGCTGTTGCCACACGGCATAATCCGCATACTGAATGGGCAGGTGAGGGAGCGGATCGGGCTGTTGCTGGCAGAAAGCCTGATAAAGCGCTGAAAACTCTTTGATCAGCACATTCAGTGACCAGCCGTCAGAAACAATATGGTGCTGAGTCACTAACAGAATATGGTGTTCATCACTGATTTTCAGCAGTTGGGCGCGGACTAACGGCCCTTGTGTAAAGTCAAAAGGCTGGTCAGCTTCGGCCTGCTCTGCCGCTTTAAGGGCGATTTGCTGTTCCGCCGGGGATAACGGACTGAGATCCTGCGATATCAGGGAAAATCCGCTGTCAGGGTTGCCAATAATCTGACGGGTTTCTCCGTCAATAACGGCAATCGTGGTACGCAGGATCTCATGGCGGGCTACAATCCTGTCCAGCGCAGCCTGTAACGCGGCCTGATTTAGCTGGCCCCGCAATTCTAGCCCGCCGGCAATGTGGTAGGCTGCCTGTGCAGCGCTGTCCAGCTGGGCGAGGAACCATAAACGCTGCTGGGCCCAGGAAAGAGGTAAAGGTTGCAGGCGATCCGCGGGCAGAATAATCGACTGAGTGGATTGGGTGGCATTCCCCAGAGACTGAGCTAAATCAGCCAGTGTCGGGTAGGTGAAGAGATCCTGTAAGGTCACTTCAATGTTCAGTTTTTCGCGTAAACGGGCTGCAACTTGCACCGTTAATAACGAATGCCCGCCCAGCTCAAAGAAATTATCATGACGGCCAACCTGCTCCAGCCCAAGCAGTGTTTGCCAGATAGCCGCCAGCGTTTGCTCCATTTCTCCCTGCGGTTCGGCATATTCACGCTGGACGATGGCCGAACTGTCCGGCGCAGGCAGGGCTTTGCGATCCAGTTTGCCATTCGGGTTGACGGGGAAGGCCTCCAGAATGACATAAGCGCCGGGCAGCATATACTCCATCAGGCGGCTGCTTAACTGTTCGCGTAACTGAAGCAAATCAAGCGTAACTCCCGGCTGTGGCACCAGATAAGCCACCAGACGTTTATTGCCGTTTTCCTCTTCGCGAGCCACCACAACCGCATCTTTGACCCCGTCACACTGGGCCAGCCGGGCTTCAATTTCCCCCAGTTCAATGCGGAATCCCCGGATCTTGACCTGAAAATCATTGCGCTCCAGATATTCAATCGTACCGTCCGGCAGCCAGCGGCCGAGGTCACCGGTTTTATACATACGGGCATCAGTTTGCGGACTGAACGGATCAGTAACAAAGCGTTCATCCGTAAGGTCAGGGCGGTTGAGATAACCACGGGCGACGCTTAATCCACCGATATGGATCTCTCCGGCCACGCCGATAGGAACAGGCTGTCCCTGAGTATCGAGAATATAGAGGCGGGTATTGATCAGCGGGTAACCAATCGGCACGTTCTGGTTCAGGCAGAGTGCCCGGTTTTCCGGTTTCCATACGGTGGCGATTACGGTGGTTTCGGTCGGGCCGTAGGAGTTTATCCAGCGGCAGGCCTGAGTTTCAGGCAAAGACTGCCAGGTATTGAAATGGCGTAATTCCGCTTTTTCTCCGCCAACAATCACCAGCCGTAAAGAAGGGCTGAAACCGCAGCGACCGGCCGCCATTTCCTGTACCCATAAATGCCAGAATGCAGTTGGTAAATCGGAAACAGTAATAGCCTGATCCCGCAGGAACTGACCGAATGCCTTGTCGGGAATACGCAGATGAGCGGGACGCAGTACAAGTGTTGCGCCGGTCGCCAGCGTAGCGAAAATATCGGACACCGTGGTATCAAAGGATACCGATGTGAATTGCAACACCCGATCTGCCGGAGTCAGTTCATTCGTTTCACACTGGACATGAACAAAATTGACGACCTGACGGTGTTCAATCATGACTCCTTTTGGCTGTCCGGTGGAGCCGGAAGTATAAATAATATAAGCCAGATGGTGTGGTAACAGGCCCAGTGAGTGAGCGTCAGGATTATGAGCTGGCTGCTGTGCCATTGTGTTCAGGTAATCGATTTCGTCCATCACCCAAACAGGAATATCGGTCGTCAGACGATCGGCTAAGTGTTGCTGGGTCAGTAATAATTGCGGGGTACAGTCAGACAGAATATAAGCCAGCCGTTCTGTCGGGTAGTCCGGATCTAATGGCACGTAACCGGCGCCGGCTTTCAGAATGCCGAACAGGCCGATAATCATATCCGGGCTACGGTCAACGCAAATCGCCACCCTGTCATCCGGCTTGACGCCGGCGGCAATCAGGGCATGGGCCAGTTGGTTGGCTCGCCGGTTCAGTTCGGTGTAACTGAGCTGTTGCCCGTCACTGACCAGTGCAACGGACTCAGGTGAGCGTATCACCTGTTGTTCGAAAAGCTGTTGCAGTAACAGATCCTGCGGGTAGGTGACTTCTTTCGTACTGAATTCAGTCAGGAGCTGTGTGCGTTGCTGTGGTGTAAGCAACGCTAAATCGGCGACTTGTTGTGTTTCATCCGCCACCATTGCCGTCAGCAGGGTTTGCAGATGGTCCACCATCCGTTCAATGGTGGCGTGTTCAAACAGATCCCGGGCATATTCTAAATCACCGACTAATCCGTTTTCTGTATCATAGAGTGTGAGAGTCAAATCAAAGTAGGCACTTTCTCTGACCAGAGGAAGTTCGCTCAATTTTAATCCTGCTAACTCAAACTGCTTTTGTTCTGATTGGTTATCAAGAGTCAGCATGACCTGAAAAATAGGGCTGTGGCTCAAACTGCGGGTAGGTCGCAGCGCTTCAACAAGTTGTTCGAAGGGTAAATCCTGATGTGCATAAGCGCCCAGTGCACGCTTTTTCACCTGTGTCAGCAACTCACTGACACTTAAGTTATCACTTAACTGAATACGCAATGCCAGCGTATTGGCAAAGAAACCGATTAATGATTCCAGCTCAGGTTGCTGACGATTGACAATGGGTGTTCCTATGACCAGATCGTCCTGCCCGCTGAAACGGGAAAGTAATACCGCCCAGCCCGCCATCAGGGTCATAAATAGAGTCGTTCCATGACGCTGGCTGAGATTTTTCAAACCGGCACTCAGTTCAGCAGGAAATGCCAGCTCAACACGGTTACCTTTATAACTCTGTTGTACCGGACGGGGTTTGTCAGTGGGTAATTCGAGTAATTCAGGAGCATCCTGTAACTGTTCACGCCAGTAATTTAACTGTGTTTCGAGTCGTTCACCCTGTAACCATTGCTGCTGCCAGAGTACGTAATCAGCATACTGGAGAGATAATTCAGGCAATGGATCCGGTTGTTCCTGACTAAAAGCCTGATAAAGAGTGGAAAGTTCCTGAATTAATAATCTGACAGACCAGCCATCCGAGATAATGTGATGTTGTGTTAATAACAGAACATATTCATCTTCAGCCAAATGCAATAAATGCCCTCTGAGTAATGGCCCACAGATAAAATCGAAAGGTCTGACAGCTTCGTCATGAGCACGCTTTTCGACGGCTGCCTGTTGTTCTGGCTCTGGTAAATGGCGAATATCCTCAGACGTCAAAGCAAACCCGCTATCGGGATGCCCGATAACCTGCCGGGCGGTTCCGTTAGTGGAGATAAACGTTGTCCGCAGGATCTCGTGACGGGCGACAATCCTGTCCAGCGCTGCCTGTAGTGCGCTCTGATTAAGCTGACCCTGTAGATGTAATCCCACAGGCATGTGATATGCCGTTTGAGCAGATGAATCTAATTGTGTCAGGAACCAGAGCCGTTGCTGTGTCCAGGACAAGGGGATATCACCCTTGCGAGGCTGAGGGAGGATCTCAGTTTTTTGTGTGTATTGACGGGATAGCTTGGCGGCTTTGGCTAACTCAAGTAGCCTTTTCCGTTCAGCTAATGGTAAAGAAATTAATTCATTATTATTCATTGTTAAGTACCATTCGAGAGCCAGATTTATTCCATCGATTCATAAAGACCCTGTAGGGATCCTGCGTCAAATTGCATTAATTGAGCGTTGATAATGCACTCTTCAAGCTGACTGATTGAGGGGTGTGCAAACAGTTGTTGAATGGAAAGATCAACCTCAAAGATTTCATTAACTTTTGACTGAAGTTGCAGCACCAGAAGCGAGTGCCCGCCGAGTTCAAAGAAGTTGTCATGACGACCGACCCGATCTATTTTCAGTATCGTCCGCCAGATATCTGCCAGTTGTTCTTCGGTTTCCCCTTGTGGTGCTGCATATTCCTGAGAGCTGACTGATGAATAGTCCGGAGCAGGTAGTGCATGGCGATCCAGTTTTCCGCTCACTGTCAGCGGGAAAGCTTCCAGCATGACAAAGGCGCTGGGAACCATGTGATCGGGCAGGCTACTACTCAATTGCTCCCGCAGTTCGGAGATGCCTGGTGTGGTGTCTGAGTCAGGAACGATATAAGCAACCAGCCGCGTATCTGCCGTATCATATTCACGGGCAATGACGACGACTTGCTGAACGCCTGCGCACTGAGCCAGACGGGTTTCAATTTCCCCCAGTTCAATGCGGAATCCACGGATCTTGACCTGAAAATCGTTTCGGCCCAGATATTCGATATTACCATCTGACAGCCAGCGTCCCAGATCGCCGGTTTTATACAGACGAGCGTTTGGGTCAGTGACAAAAGGATCAGCTATAAAGCGCTCTGCGGTCAGTTCAGGGCGATTCAGGTAACCGCGGGACACGCCGGAACCACCGATATAAATTTCACCTGTGACTCCCAGAGGAGTGGGCTGGCCATTGGGGTCGAGAATATAGATTTGGGTATTAGCCACCGGTTTGCCGATACTGGGAAGCGGCAGGGAGCTATCCACCGGACAGAAGGTAGCCTGAACAGTACATTCTGTTGGCCCATAGGCATTGATAAAACGGGTTGTTTTTATCTGCTGTAAACGTGACCATACGGCAGGGTGAATGGCTTCCCCGCCAATTAATGCCAGTTTGGGCTGATAACCGGAACTGGTGCCTAAGCCCGTGTTTAACAATCCGTGCAGTTGCACAGGAGTGCAGTCAAACATATCTACTTTATGATGTTCGAAATAACGCCAGAGCTGTGGCCCATCGGTACGGATAGCGTTCGGAATGATGACCAGCGTATGACCGGCAAGCAATTGCGACCAGCTTTGCAACGAGGCATCAAACACGATGCTGGCATTCAGCGCTACGCGACTTGACGGAGCGAGATCGAGCATCAACTGTAACCCGATATGAAGGTTGATGACGTTGTGGTGTTCTACCATGACCCCTTTGGGCTTTCCGGTGGAACCGGAGGTGTAGATCACATACGCAAGATGGTGTGAGTTCAGTCCACATGTACGGTGATCGGGATTTGTATCCGGCATCTGGTTAAAGGGTGATGAATTGCTGTCATCCAGCAGCACGATTGTCGGGGTATTTTCCAGTCGGTCAGTCAGGGAGGATTGGGTGAGCAGCGCGACGGGAGCGGCATCTTCCAGCATATAGGCCAGCCGTTCAGCCGGATAGGCCGGATCGAGCGGAACATAAGCGGCTCCTGCTTTGAGAATACCCAGCAATCCGACTATCATTTCCGGGCCGCGCTCTACACAAATAGCAATCCGGTCATCGGGTTTCACCCCTAACCCAATCAGGTAATGTGCCAGCTGGTTGGCCCGGCGATTTAATTCATCATAAGTCAGCTGACTGTCGCCATAAACCAGCGCCATCGCTTCTGGTGTATGGTCAGCCTGTTGCTCGAATAGCTGGTGGATCAGAGCATCTTTCGGGTAGGGGACGTTAGTTGGATTAAAATCACCGAGTACCTGCTGAAGCTGGTGTTCATCCATTAATGGTAAATGGCTAATAACCTGCTGGTCATCATCTGCTATGGCTGCTAATAAAGTGAAAAAATTGTCCATTAGCTGAGTGATAAACTCAGAATCGAACAGCTTGGTATCGTAATGAAAACCGCAATTAATCTGCTGATCAATTTCAATGAGATTGATCATTAAGGGCACAGGCATTTCAGCATAATAAGGATATGGGAAAGAACGTAGTTCTGCGCCTCCCCAGTTCACTGTGGTGATACCGCTCTGATCCATCCATAACGATGTCAGGTTACTGACATATCTGGGTTGCTGGAAAGTCATGGTTGTCTGGAAAACTGGATGGGTATCCGCATTGCGCTGTAATTTAATGTGCTCCAGTATTTTCGAAAAAGGGTATTTTTGATGCTCAATTGCCTGACGAATGCTTTTAGCAGCCTGTAATATGTGCTCCTGTACTGTCATCTCACCCTTGATTTGGGCGCGTAAGGCAACCGGATTGATAAATTCACCGACGACTTTGCCCCAGAGAGAGCGGCTACGACCGGGCATGATAGAGCCGACCAAAATATCATCCTGACCTGTATAGCGATGTAGCAGGAGTTGATAAGCAGCCAGAAAAATTGCAAACAGGCTATTATGATATTTTGGTGTCAGTGCAATTAATTTTGCGGCCAGTGTATCGGGGAGTTTACGAGCAACCGTAATTTTATCTGCTACCAAAGAGGGGGCACTGACGCTTGATTTACTGCTGACGGGCAATTGTAATTCGGTTAACTCACCACTTAGATTATCAACCCAGAATTTCTGTTGTTTTTTTGCATTGTTACTATTAAGCCACTGCTGTTGCCAGATAACATAATCCTGATAACTCCGTTCCGAGGTAGGAGGTAATTCCTGCCCGGTTAAAAGCATGCCGAGTTCTTCCAATAATATCCAATAGGACCAGCCATCAACGGCAATATGGTCAAAGGTTAATACCATGACACATTCCTGATCATGGCATTGATACCAACTAACATAAATACGCAGTGGATTTTCGAGATCGAAGGGATACCAGCAATCATTGTGGACTAGCTGTTGAAGCGTTTTTGCATCCAGATCCCGGGCATCATGTTTTTTGATTGTAATAATTGCATTTTCTGCTATTTGATATCCCAGTTCACCGCCATATTGACCAAAACTAGCCCGTAACATAGGGTGGCGTTTTATCAGATGATTAAGTGCTTCTTCCAATTTTTCAGCAGTTAATCCTCTGACTCTGGCACAAAATGCACTATTATTCTGCCCCCTCTGGGCCGGGTTAATTTGATATTGAAACCAACGGCTGCTTTGTGCTTCAGATAAAGCAAATGGTTTCAATGTTTCAGGATGATTCATTTTATAGCTCCCCTTTTATGGGCATATGGAAAAACAAAATTTTCAGAACTGATAAAACAAAAAAATTGGAACAGAATTAAAGCCAAAGACATTGGCTAAATAAATTTCAAAGAGATATATTTTCTAATAAGAAAATTAATGTGGCGAAAGTATTACGCAATAAAAAAAATAACAACGATAATATGAGTGGAGTTTTCTAGGAAAGTTATAAATTAATTTCATCTTTATATAAACTATTTCTTGTCTTTATTATTGAATTTAAGGTAATGGATTATATATTAAATAAAGTTATTTTGCAGAGTGACAGCAATGTTATTGTATATCTAATTTTATTAGAGCCCCGTTGTCTTTCGTATTGCTGCTATCAATTTTTAATATTAAAGAGCCTTTTAAATAATAATACATAGTTTAAAAAAAAGAGCCTGTTTTGATGAGGCTCTTAAAATGGGCGAGGATATATTTATTATAAATATTTTTTTGTTCTGGATCATTTTTAGCTAGGATGATGACTACTGGTTTTTATCTCCTTAATATGTCCATCTTCCAATTTAATCACACGTTCTGCAATATCAAAATATGCATCATCATGGCTAATAACAATAACAGTCTTGCCACGGGATTTTAGCTCCGGTAATAACTCAGTATAGAAGATCTTTTTAAATACAGGGTCTTGATCCGCAGCCCATTCGTCAAATAGGTAGATAGGGCGGTCTTCTAAATAAGCAGCAACTAAAGCTAATCTTTTTCTCTGACCAGCGGAAAGATCAGTCGTTGAAAATTGCCCGTCAATAACTTTGACTTTGTGACCCATGTTTAAGGATTCAATATAGTGAGTTGCTTTTTCAGTAACATTCGTACCGGTATTTAATAGTTGATCGAATAGATGATAATTGGAGAAAACGGCCGAAAAATACTGACGATAATGTTCATTATTCGTTTCATCCATTTTGATGCCATTAAGCATGATAGAGCCGGATTCTTGTTCGAACAAACCGACTAATAGCATGGCAAGTGTTGTCTTTCCACTCCCGTTACCGCCGACAATAAAAACTATTTCACCCTGAGAAATAGTCAAGTTCATAGGTCCTAGTTTAAATTCCCGATCTTCTTTGTCAGTGGTGTAGTGGTGAATAATATCTTTTAACTCAAGCGATAATGGTTTTTCGGTTAAAAATGGATCCGGGGAATTAGCCTGCTGCACATACAAAGATTCTTCCAGTTCGTTATCCAGTCGCTTCATTTTTTGTAATGAGACTTCCGCCTGTCTTAATTCAGGAATGGCACCGATAACCTCACTGATAGGGCCAGACAAAAACAGGACAATCAGAGTTACCGTCATTAAAGTTGCCGGTTCCTGAGGCAACCAGATAGGAATGACAAAAATCATCAGGCCGATAACAATATAGAAGATCACAGAGCCGGCATTCAGGACCCAGGCATAGTTATTGTTTGCCTTGATGCAGATCTCTTTAAATTTTAGTGCAGCAGGGGAAATAACTTTATCAATAAATGCATTACCTTTTTGTCTATTGAGTTTCAGTTCTTTGCTGCCATCGATCAGTTGCTGAAAGTTGAGATATATCTTATCTACCTGCTCACGCATTTCTTCCATCAGGCGTATAGGACGTTTTTCCAAAAAATAGAAGAGAGAAGCGGTTACCAGACAGACAATAGCCAAAATGATAAATAGCTGCCATGAAATCCAGGCTAAATAACCGAAACAGGCAATGATAAGTGTGATATTACCAAAAACAGTTGGAGCTAACATAAAAGAGTGGATAAACACATCAACATCTTTAGTCAGAACGGCCAGCAACCCATGTTTCCCAAAGCGGTTCAATTTTTTAAACGGTGCCCGTAATATTTTATTACTCAGGCTTAGACGCAGCGAATAAATGGTTGCCTGAGTCAAATGTGACAACATAATTTCTGATAGTGTTTTCGTAACAAAAAAAAGAATACAGAGACCAAAAAAGTTCCAGATAAATGAAGTCAGATTAACCGTTCCTGTAATTCCCTGGCTAATCATACCGACTACTGACGCCCCGGAAAATCCACTGATCAATGCAAATATTGTTGATAGAAGCAGCAATATCCAAGATTGGCGATAAAGATAAACAATTAGAGTCATAAACTAAACCATTATAGGAGGTTATAGGTAATATAAAAAATATACACCAGCCAATGAGACCCGTAATGGTTATTTTTTTCTGGTGAAAATTCAAGGAAGATTTATGAATGAAAATATGAATAAAGTTAAACCGTGATAAATTTCACAGTTCACATATAACGGGTTTTTCCTTAATTATTAGAGGTGGTCTTTTTCCTTAATAGATAGAAGTTATTCTAATGGTGGAGGCTGTTGGATCTTGTTAGTCAGAATGATTAATAAGAACATGGCTAAATAGTCACGCTTAGTTACACAATAACATCACTCATAATATGAATATAATATATCAGAGAAACGTAGGTGAGAATGATTGATGGAATATTGAGAGTGATTCTAGTTTGGTTAATAAAAATCAATAGTTGATGATTTATTTTTATTTTGAACAAGGAAATAGTAATTCTCTAGAGTGTTAATTGCATAATGTAACTGGTAAGGTACGTGATAGTAATAAATGGTGTTAGGTAATCATACATAAGGAATAAAAGGAAAATAAGATGTTTTAGAAGGAGTCATTTTTCATATCCTGTGATTTCTAAATTGTATTTTTGCTATAAAAGATAATAAGTCTTATTTTAAATTAGAGTGCATGTTATATCTGAACCAGTCTCTCTATTTGATTAGAGGGCCTGGTTTTTATGTTATTAAAACAAACC
The DNA here is from genome assembly GCF_963895965.1 of Xenorhabdus sp. PB30.3. Lineage (NCBI taxonomy): Bacteria > Pseudomonadati > Pseudomonadota > Gammaproteobacteria > Enterobacterales > Morganellaceae > Xenorhabdus > Xenorhabdus sp. PB30.3. The sequence goes on from NZ_CAWQMW010000112.1 coordinate 54,150, forward strand.
AAGATCCTCTGAGAGGTGGAGTGGTTTTTTTATTATTGTGCTGCTTTATGAAATTCATTAAGTATATACTCTGTTTATATTTTTGAGTTAAATTAAAATTTCTAATGTTTTAATGGATGAAGATCACAATAAATTTTCGATGTAATAAGTTACAATTAAAGTTTATGATTAGATAATCATTGGAAATAAATAATAAATTCAATATT